>NZ_KV801118.1:0-220 GCF_001810405.1 Staphylococcus sp. HMSC069D12 | reverse complement strand
TTTATTAGACAAATTAGAGGAGGGATAACATGAGTGATTTAAACCCTAGACAAGAAAAGTTTATATCTGAATACCTAAAGACGTTGAATGTAACACAAAGTGCAATTAAGGCTGGTTATAGTCCTCATACTGCAAGTGTACAAGGTAGTAGATTGCTAAAGAATGAAAAAGTGGCTAAGTACATTGATGAGCAACGTAAGAAAGTGATTGATGAGGGCGT
>NZ_KV801117.1:0-554 GCF_001810405.1 Staphylococcus sp. HMSC069D12 | reverse complement strand
ATAATTTCTTCTTGTATTGATCAGTGTTTTTTTTAATTCTTTAAATAATATTTTTTCAGTCGAGGTTACAATATCTAATTTAATCCACTCAGGAAATTCCCCAGATTTCTTTTTAAATTTAAGTGCCAATTTTGAAATATCTTGTTTGAGATAATTAGTTTTTTTTAATAACTTAACCTGTGCTTTAACACTTGACTTACCTAAACTAAAAAAAACATAATTATTAATTTCAGTCTTATTATTTACTTCAGATATTAATTTCTCTAATTTATGTTCAAATTCCATTGTTTCCTCCTTATTTTTATATATTTGTCCTATTTCCATTAATTTATATCATAGTATTTAAAATAAAACCAGGCCATGTAAGGCCTGGTTTTAAATTTTACCCAAAATTATGAAGTTTAAATATTATTTTTCTTCATTATTTTTGTTTTTACGACGTCTGCCAACTAAGAATAATCCTCCAAGCGCAGCGAATAGTGAACCAAATAATGTGCCATTATTTTGAGCATCATTACCAGTATCTGGTAACTCTTTATTATTTGGTTTATCTG
>NZ_KV801116.1:761-1093 GCF_001810405.1 Staphylococcus sp. HMSC069D12 | reverse complement strand
TCTTTTAACAGAAACAACATTGTCGGCAGAAGAAACTCAAAAAGTATTAGATGTAGTAGAAGAACAATTTTCTCAAAACATTCAACAGCAACGAAAAGATGAACTAACTCAACAGTCACAAAGAGAGAGAAAACTTATGAAAATGTTTGAAGAAAATCGCATAGTTAAATAATAAATATCTTGCCTATCCTTAGTGGTAGGCTCATTTTATTTGTGAGGTGCATACGTGAACCTTAGAAGAGTGAAATACCCACTAATCTATCACGAAAATAAAATATCTGAGTACACATTGCTAACGGAATATAACCCTAAATTTATTAATACCAAGATTA
>NZ_KV801116.1:0-661 GCF_001810405.1 Staphylococcus sp. HMSC069D12 | reverse complement strand
TGATGTATCACTTAAATATCTCACATATGACTACAAATGATGTTCATGGCGTTGTATCAATATCCTATCCACTAGAAAAGTTAGTGATTGATATTATAGGTGAAAAAGAAAAATTGAAACGTTTCAAAACAAAAGCGAATAGAAACATGCAGCAATTAAAACAAGTTATTAAGCGATATACTCCAGGTGAACAAAAGGAAATCATGTATTATATGCAGTCCAATGGTTCGACGATAGATTATGACCTCATAGAACGCCTACAACGTGACTTATACAAGCTAAGACATGCAAATAAACAGAAAGTAAGTGTAAGGGCATGAGTTACGACAGAGATGCTATTAAGCAGTTTATATGTGACTACTCAAAAGAGAACCATGATACTACATATAATGATAAAAATACCAATATAGATGATTTCTTTTCACTGAATGATAAAGTCGACCCTTTTAAACTGAGTGAGAATACTGGTGATCAAGTGTTCTTTAATGAACTAGATCGGCTTATTTATACAGTAGCGACTAGAAGGGAATACTACATATTTTTCTTACTATGTGAAGGGAAATCTATGAGTGAAATTGCAAAGATATTTGAATTAAGTAGAGAAAGAATACGTCAACTATGGAATGATTTATTAGACAAATTAGAGGAGGGATAACATGAG
>NZ_KV801115.1:0-228 GCF_001810405.1 Staphylococcus sp. HMSC069D12 | reverse complement strand
ACACCAACAACTGAGGATGATGTAACAGGAGCAGTAACAATTCCAAATTATCCATCAGAAAAAGGAAAACCAACAATCACAGTGGATGATCCAAGTAAATTACCAGACGGTAATACACCAGGAACATCAAATGTAGATGTAACGGTAACATATCCAGATGGTACAAAAGATCACGTGACAGTACCTGTAACGACAAATCCAGAAAAAGACAACAATGCTTATGAACCA
>NZ_KV801114.1:137423-244949 GCF_001810405.1 Staphylococcus sp. HMSC069D12 | reverse complement strand
CTACAGGCTAAGCAAGCTGGGGATACAACGAAATGAATTTTGAGAAAATATTATTTCTGTCCCACTCCCTAAAATCTATAGTTATTAGACTCTTAAAATAAATTACATAAAGATTTCGCTATATTAGTGTATGCTGCATCTTCCATTGGTGGATTGTGTAATCCAGCTCTCATATCTCGATAATAGCGTTGTAACGGACGATCCATTTCCAGACTTTTTGCACCAACAATTCTCATCGCTAAATCAACAACTTCTAACCCTTGGTTCATCACTAGCACTTTACTAGCAGATGTTTCATTCCATAAGTGTGGTTGATTTTCTGAATAATTATATCCTTTTGCGGTACTCCATAAAAAGTGACGTGCTGATAATAGTAAAGACTCCATTTTCCCAATGTTTTGTTGTACAGTTGGTAAATGGCTAATAGTTCCTTCTATACTATTTGGGCCATAACTCGTCGCAAAGTCTATGGCATAATTTCTTGCCGCCTGTGCAATTCCTAAATATGTACTTGGAATATGTAATATCCAGCCATTCGGTTGTGGCTTTCTTTTTGACTCTACGAAAAAGTCATTAGGTATCCATACATCATTCAATACTAAATCGTGACTTTCTGTAGCTCTCATACCTACCATATTCCAATTATCTGCAATTTCTACACCATCAAATTCTCTTGGTACTAAGAAAAAACCTACTTCCTGTAAATCATCTACATATGCAGCTACAATATAATGGGTCAATGCTTTACTCATTGATGTGAACGTTTTAACACCATTTAATAAGTAACCGTCATCTTGTTTTACTGCATGTGTCGCAGGTCTGCCTCCGCGAGTTGGGCTCCCTGTATCCGCTTCACTTACCGCTCGATTAACAAGAGCTCCATTTTCGATATCTTTTGCAAAGCGATTAAGCACGTCCTGGTTCCACATCGTTTGTTCATATATTTGACCTATAACACTTAAATGCCAACCAATAGATAATGCTGTTGCACCGTCAATAGCACCTAAATATGTTTGCAAAACAACCATATCTTCAATAGTGGCACCTTCTCCACCATATTCTACAGGTAGCGTTAGTAAACTATAACCTTCATTAACTAGCCATTCAATATTCTCATAAGGGAACCTAGACTGTTTATCATTCTCTGTTGCTCTTGCTTTAAACGTCTCTTCTATTGATTGAAATTTTTTTATCCATTTCTTTTGAATATCTGTATTAATCAGAACTGAATCGATCAATTATATCACCTGTTCATTGTCATTATTATTTAAACCTAGTTTATCACTCGACATTACAAATTGAAAGTTAACCACTTAAGGGATTATAAACACAAAAAGACTTAAGTCAATGAGATTAAATCTCTCAAAACTTAAGTCTTTTATGAATAAACGTTGATTACTTAATGTACTTCTCTAATTCAGCAATCAGTTTATTTATTTTGTCTCGTTGTTCATCTGTTACATAAACAATAACTATTCTTTCATCTTGTATGCTACGTTTTTTTGAAAGTAACTGTAAATCTTTTAACTTCTGTAATGCTTTAGTTAAGTAATAAGGTTTAAACTCTGAATACGTTGCAATTTCCTTTGAAGTTATTTCATTCGTTTTACTTCTCGCAATATAATTTAAAATATAAACCTCTTCATAATTTAAATTATATTTCTTTTTAGTATCTTTGAAGAACTTTTTAACTTGAAATGTTGCGTTAACTAAATCATTGATGTCTTTAATTTGTCCCATATTCTAAACCACTCCTCTGATGTACGTCTTGTTGCTACAAGGTTCATGTCTACTATTTATTACTTACCAAACATTTCTTATGCTATAAAATTTATTTTATAACATTTATGTATAATATTTCAATATTTTTATGAAATTCAAATGATATTAATTATCAATAACAAGTTACATCAATTAAATTATATATAATCAATTAGTCACTATAGGTATTTATTTGGAGATAAAAAAAGAGGACTGGGACAGAATTCTTTATAAAAATTCGTCGTCCCACCCTTACAAGAATGACCAGAACTGAGGAAAGCATGAATTAAGCGTCTTCTCATCTCAGTCAGCTACTGCGAATTTGCAAAATAGCAACATTATATTATTTATGTTAAAGACTCACATGTTTTTTAGCCTCAGCTAATTGTAATAATAATATAATTATAACAAGCGTTGCTTCCTTTAGAATCATAGTAACGTATTTTAGGTTTTATTCAACTTTTTGATTATTTAATTTTAGACTCCACATAATCAACGAATGCTTTAACGTCTTTAGTTTTGATTTGTTTCATTGGTACTTTTCCAATATTAAAAGTAAACAAAATACCTGTGCCATTAAAATGTATTTCTTCTATTTCATTATATGGGATATTTCTATAATAGAATTGACCATTCATATCTACATTCATAATTAATCTTTCAGAAGTAGCAATAAATGCTCCTTCAAATTCACTTTGGCCTTGAACATTATACTCAATGACACCTAATACTGAAGGGCCTTTTGACTCTGTTGGAAACAAATCGTTGGGATTCACATTATCTAGAATCATGAATTCATTCTCCTTACATATTATGATATTTTATTGTACTTCATTTGCTCTTGGAACTTATTGTAACATCTAATAAATAATTGATTTGTTTCATATGCTCGTGATTCAATAAATTTTACATTTACAATACGTTCATCTATCGAATTACGATACTTTTTTAAATACCCTTTTTGATAAAGATCATTAATAACCACGTTCATACATATTAAATATCGATATGACATTGCCTGAATTTCTTTTAATGAAATAACTTGTCGACTAGATAGTAACTTACCTAATAAAAACAATTCATCCAAACTCAAATTAGACTCCTTTGCTATATTTCGAACTTTGTAAAGTGCGTCAAAAATGGTTATAACATGCCCTAATTGATTGTATTGGGCTGTTATTTCTATTAAATAGTCAAAATTCTTCCCTTTTATCATTTCACTAACTTCCATAAACATAATGTTCAGTTTATCTTGACAGCTATTGGATGGGAGAAATAATATACGTCTTTGGTCATTATCATCACGTAATTTAGTGATCCATCCTAAATGATATAAATGCTCTAAATGATGTCGTAATTGTCTTTTTGAAATGGTTTGATAAGTGATTAACTCATCTATATAAATGCCTTGATGATGAACATGAAAATATTTAATGATTTCATACAATGTTTTTAATTGCTCAAATTTTAATTGGTAACTATACTTTAGCACCTCACCTACCGCTTTCATAAAAACAAGATAAAATAATAATGTTTCTAGCTTATTTTTATTCATCATAGCTATCACCTCATAGCACTATTTCAGGATTGGACGGTTAAGAGTTTCCATGCTAATTTGATAACAAATTGTCTAATCATAGCCCCATATTTTAAAACTGCATTTGAAACTATTGAATATATAACTCTATATTTACCCAATCTATTAAAGATAGACATTGACTTGATTTCTTAAATAAACAACATTATCTTTATAATTTATCAATTGAAAGGTCATGTTTACTTGTACTCAATCATCATGTTTGACTTATATCTATTATTATTCGGTTGAACTGTAATTATCTTTTGCTTCAGCAATTAATAATTGTGTTTCTTCATCTAATGGTATTTCTGATTGATTAAATGATTGATATTGATGCGATTGATTCTTAGTTCTGATTTGACCAGGTGTGGTGCCGTATTTTTTATTAAATAAAGCAATGAAATGTGGAAAATGGTTGAATCCATGCTTATATGCAATATCTTGTATTAAATGATTACTTTTTAAAATGTCTATCAAACATAATTTTAATCTAACATCATTAATATATTGTGTAATATTATGATAAGGTGTGTGATACTTGATGACTTTACTAAGTTCCTTGGCTGACATATTGAGTGCATTAGCCATATCTTGGCGACTTATCTTATTACTGTGCTGTTTAATAATATACTCATGTACTTTGTCAACTAAGGCATTATCTAGTTTGTAATGAGTGCGTTGATTTCTCTGCAAGTATCCTAATTCTACACATAAGTGTTTTACCAGCTTATCTTTTATTTGTAATTTATCTGACTTATTACTTTCAAAATCAAGTAAATTTAAAATAAAGGGTTCTAATTGTTTTCTTTCAATAGAGAGAAATTTATATCCATTAGACTTAATATAATCATCAGCATATTTCAAATAATCTTTGAATGCTATTTCAATACTAGCGATAATTGCTCCATCCTCATTCTCAATCGAGTAAATATCATTTAACATTACAAATAATAAATCTCTCTCTTTCATTTGAAACTTTTTTAAATTTAAAATTACTCTCCCTGACCCCTTTAGCCAATAGATTAATTTAATATTTGATTCCTTTTGACTACTTATCTTTATATTTTTTAAAAGCTTTACCGAAAAGTTATCAATCATACGAACGTCCTTTCACTTTATAATATATAAAGATATGACATAAACAGAAATAATAAATTATCCCCCATAACGCTAATAACTATTGCTGCATTAATAACGATTTTCTAATTAAACGCTTTTTTTGAATGCCTATCTTCATATATAATTGTATGTTTTATTTCGGTATTAGCAGTAGCAAACTTTTAACTAATTATATCATTTTATTATCTTATACAAATGTTTTTGTATATTTTTTATAATGTTTTTATGAATAATCCCCAATAAGAGCTTCTTTTATAGCATTTCAGAGTAATAATACAATTTAATTAATAGATCTTTTGTATATATATAATTTTAAAACAATACAAAAATAATGAATTCTATTAATTTTATATCAAATTTATTTTTGCTGTTACTTTACAAAAATGTTACAAGAAAATGAGTATCTTTTTCATATATTTTTTTAAACACTGTTATGACAACGTTTTTTAATATTACAAAAAATTACTTATTGTATTTAACTCAACACTATTTATTAGCAAAAAATTACAAAATGATAACAAAGCACACAAAATGATTTTTTTCTGATAAAGTATGTCTTGTCGTTAAGAAACTTATTAAAAACTGGACTCAAGGGTCATCAAATGACTATTAAATATAAAATATTAATTTAATTCTCAGGAGGAAATTTTACAATGAAAAAAATCGCTACTGCTACAATCGCTACTGCAGGAGTTGCAACTATCGCTATCGCTGGACATGGTCATGAGGCACATGCAGCAGAACAAGGATATAACCCAAATGATCCAACTTCATACAGCTACTCTTACACTATCGACCAACAAGGTAACTATCATTACACTTGGAAAGGTAACTGGAGCCCAAATCAAGTAAATCACTCTAGTCAATCTAATTATTCATACAACAACTATTCATATAATTACAATAACTATAATAACTACAACAACTACAGCAATAACACTCAATCATATAGTGCAAATAATCAACAAACTGGTGGTTTAGGTGCTAGTTACTCAACTTCAGATCGTAACATTAAAGTAACTACAACTACTGCTCCATCATCACAATCAACTGGCGTTTCAATTTCAAGAACTTCAAGTTCAGGTAGTAACTTATATACCGCTGGTCAATGTACATATTATGTATTTGATAGAGTTGGCGGTAAAATCGGTTCAACTTGGGGAAATGCTAATAACTGGGCAAGCGCTGCAGCTGCTTCAGGTTACACAGTAAACAATTCACCATCAGCTGGTGCTATTTTACAAACTTCACAAGGTGCATATGGTCACGTAGCATACGTTGAAAGTGTTGGAAGTGACGGTTCAGTTACAGTATCAGAAATGAACTATGGTCATGGTGCTGGTGTTGTTACTTCACGTACTATTTCAGCTAGCCAAGCTGCTTCATATAACTACATTCACTAATTTTATTAATAAGTATAAAAGCGATCCAAAAATGGATCGCTTTTTTGCGCTTACTTTCAGACTCAAAGATATATACATTAAACAACATGCATCTCCACTAGTTTAAAAATCTTATTATGAGATATAAATAGCCTCCTGCCGTATAATTAAAAACAAAAAAGATTGGAAAGTAATAATCAATACTTTCCAATCTTAATCTATTTCGAACAAATTCATTCTTTCTTGATTTGTTATATCTATTACTACATAATTGTTGATAATAAATTCGTTTGTCCATCGTTCATGGATCCAATTCTCGCTACAAAAATATCTTTGTAACGTTTTAACATACTTAAATACATCCTTTTCACAAATGATTAAACATATTTTTACGAATTTTTTACATAACTTTTGTTATCTAATTTTCTAATACCAATTCCAGTAAAGCCGTAAATAATTGCTAATACTGCACACAAGTAGCATGGAACTGTCCAAATAAAGAATTGATCTACTGATACTCCCAGTTGTTGTGTGTAGTATATGCCTGAAGTTCCCCATGGTATTAACGGCAACACCATCGTACTTGAATCTTCTAAAGTTCTTGATAAATTTGATTTATCTAAATTCCTACTAACAAACATGTCTTTCATTAAGACACCCACCATAATAATTACTATAGATGCTACACCAGCTGTAAATACTAACATTAAACAGCAAATGACTGTTATTAAGATAAGCGTTCCTACTGAATGTATACCTTTAGAAACCGTTTTTAACATGACATCTAAACATCCCGATACTTCAACAATACCTGCAAATGCATACCCACAAAATATTGTCACTAGTATTTCTGTCATACTCATCATTCCACCTTGTTCTAATAGGGATGTTGCATTGGTAGAAAGATTGGAATGTCCAGTCATCGCAGGTGTAAATCCATTAAACATAGCTTTAAAACCATCAACTATATTAAAATGATTATTTAATGTTCCAATAATAACTGCACTTAAACTTGATGCTAACATAGATGGTACAGTAGATACGTTACAAACTAAACATATGATTATGACTAATAACGGCACCCACACCCAAATATTTATATTATAGATACCATCAAGTTCATTCAGTAACTTATTAATTTGTTTCGTATTCACTGACCCTTTTGAAGTTAACCCTGCAAAGAACCAAACTATTAGTCCAATAATTGAAGCAGGTATCGTTGTCCACATCATTGATCTGATATGAGAAAAGATATTTACCTTAGTTACTAAAGCAGCTAAGTTAGTTGTATCTGATAATGGTGACATTTTATCACCAAAGACCGCACCTGCAATAATAGCACCTGCTGCCATACCCATATCGATATTCAACTGATGCGCAATTGATATCAACGCAATACCAGCTGTTGAAGCTGATCCCCAGGCTGTTCCAGTAGCTAAACTACAAATAGCCGATATTAAAAAGGCAGAAACTAAAAAATAATGTGGATTTAAAAACTTTAGACCGTAGTATATTAAAGCTGGAACAGTTCCAGAATACATCCAACTTCCAACTATTATACCTACAGCTAGTATAATAAATATTGCAGGCATAGCCGTCGTTAATCTTCGTGTAATCCCCTCTTCTAAATCTTTCCATTTTAAGCCTACTCGCCAAGCTATCAAAGCTGCATATGCAGATGATATGAGTAACAGTACCTGAATGGGAATATTAAATTTTATAAAGCCTATTGTCACGACAATAACCATAACGATAATTGTAGATATTGCTTCCAAAAATGATGGCTGTCTTTTCATACACATTCCTCTTTTCCTTTTAGTTAATTACCTCTTTTCATAGTTAGATGTGCATTTAATCATAAATAGAATGTTAATTAAAGATTCATTTTTAGTAATCTAAATTTGTTAATTATTCTAAACCAAGTTTTTCTAAACCAAGTTCTTCTACTTTTAGACCTTCATCGAAAAAGTCACGTTCTAAAATTGTTGATGCAATCATAATAACAGCATCTATATTAGGCGTTTCAACATCAATTGCACGCCCTAAACTTGACCACAGTACTAGTCCATATGCAATATCTTCAGTTAAATAACGATTTTGTACTGAATTAGGCCCTGGTATTTGAGAAAACACAGGACTTGTATTAAACAAACGATTTAATGGTTCATCTTCGTCTTTACGTTCTAAATAGCCTCTTTGAATACGTGCTTCTTTGGCTGTTAAAAGTTCAAATCCTAATTTACGCCCTAGTGTTAAACGTTCCAATTCAATTGCATGTAATAATCTTACTGTGTGCTTCGTAATACCTTCTTTATAGAGGGCAAATGAATCAGCATAATCAATTCTTCCTACATTTAATAACGTTGGACCAGGATGAACCTCTGGGTTTCCGTTTTCTAAATTTGTCTTCCATAGATTTTCTTCTTTAACAAGATACGGATATATTTGACTTACTTTTTCAAAGCTGTCACTAAGTTCCTTCTTATTATATGTAGAAAAGAATACTTTACGTACATTCAATGATAAGTCTACGCGTGCATTTTCAAAGTCAACGCGCGTACCGTAAGTAAGTGTATTAGCTTCAGCAAACTTCGGCTCTATCTCAATATGTTTATCTTCAAGTACATTAATAAATCGAATTGACGCCATGGCAGCTGCAATATTGAAGAAAATAAGTTGATCACTTGTTACATGCTCAGCCATAATTTCCGCATAGTATTCAATATATGATGATGGAATGATAACTTGAATTATCTCAGCATCTTTCAATACATATTCAATGTCATCACTTATGTCTGTAAATGGTACAAATGATTCTGTACCTTCATTATTAAAATCAAATCCACCCTTTTCTAATGCGTTATTAAATTTTTTAATGGATGAATTTCGACAATATAATTTCACATCATGTCCTTGATTTACCATATCTACTGCCGCTGTAACTGCACCGTTACCTGATCCTACTACCGCTATTTTCATAGTTATAACTTCCTTTCTTAATCAAATCAGCGTCTCTGCTTTTCATTTAAAAAATAAAGGGAGCAGGTTAGAAATCTAATAAATGTAAATAGATTTCTTTATATCCTCAAATACAACCATTTATTAAAATGATCATATTTAAGCCCCGCTCCCGGGCAAAGTTGGCTAGAATAAAAATATATCTTAAATCAACATTACTTCTATTCAGTCAGCTAATGCCAAATCCTAATAATGAGTTTTACTAATATCATTAGTAATCAATTTTTATACAACGCTAAACTATATCCTATTTTTCAAAAATTAAACACAACTCAATTATTTATATTAATTTTAAAATTAACTAATCTTTTTTAAGTAACTTTGTTATATTAATTATGAAACATAACTTTTTAATTGAGAGGAGTATTATTATGTCGGATTATTATGATCAATCACAAGACTCTACGGTAAAGAGAGATAATGAAGATGATGCCCGATTAATGTCTATGTTAATTTTCCTATTGGGGTTCTTCACTTCTGTAATAGGTCCAATTATTATTTGGGCTATCAAGCGTAATGAATCACGATTAGTTGATAAAGCTGGAAAGAATTACTTCAACATGCTTATTTCTTATTTAATTTGGAACTTTGTTGTTGGTATATGTATGGTACCTGTATTTTTCATATATATAGTTAATAATGAAGCAGCGATCATTATCGCTACAATATTATTATTTGTTCTTTCATTACTATTAATTGTACTTACTATCCTATATGTAGTTTTTCATATCGTTGCATGCGTTAAATATTTTGGTGGAAAAGAGTATGTAGTGCCTTTATCAATTCGTTTCTTCAAATAAGTTGTACAGCATCTAATATTACAAAGGGTTGTAACAATAATCATTTGTTAACACAAACTAAATATATGATTAATGTAGTATACATGCATAATTCAAGCTATATTACAGTACGTAACCTTGAACTACTCTTTATTACGGAGTTGTTCAAGGTTTTTGTATTTCATTTACGAAATCATAACATTGCACACAGTGCTAATAGAATCTGATAAAGTATGACTTGTCGTTGGGAGCGACAAAAAAATACAAATTCAAAGTCTATTCAACATATCGCTATTTTTAACCTATTGTTGAATACAAATTTTGGGAGGACTTTTTACTATGAAAAAAATATTACAATTTCAACTTTAACAGCAGGCATTGGTGTATCAGCATTAGGATTAAATGCTAACCATGCAGATGCTGCAGAATATATTCACAATTCAGCACCACAACATAATCAATTCGGACAACAAAGTCCACATGGTCAAAATATGCAATTTAGTCATCAACAAGGACAAGGTTATCAACAACCTCAATTTAATCAACAATCTTTCAACTATAATCAAAGCACTACAACTTCAACAACGTCAGATGAAAGTTCGTCATCTAGTAGTTCTTCTACAACTACTTCTTCTTCAACTCAAACTACATCTTCTACATCAGGTAATTTATACACAGCCGGCCAATGTACTTGGTATGTATATGACAGAGTTGGTGGTAAAATCGGTAGTACTTGGGGAAATGCTAATAACTGGGCGAGTGCAGCATCAGCATCAGGGTACACTGTAAATAATACTCCAGAAAAAGGTTCAATTCTTCAAACATCTGAAGGTTCTTATGGACATGTTGCGTATGTAGAAAGTGTTGGTACCGATGGTTCAGTAACTGTTTCTGAAATGAATTATTCTGGTGGACCATATGTCAAAGATACACGTACAATTTCAGCTAGCCAAGCTAGTTCTTATAACTACATCCATTTATCATAATTTTAAATAAAGCTTAAATGATGCTAATCATAAATATAGGATAACATTATACTATAGAGCTGCATTGTAAATTCACAGTAGCTAAATGGTTGAAAAGTCGCTTTAAATCAAGCTTTCTCAATTCTAATCATTCATGTAGGACTAGAGGCTGGGACAAAATAAAATGTCTCAGCCTACTTTATCATTTTGTCAGTAGCTGACTGATTTGAAAATGCGCTTGAATCAAGCTTTTTTCAAACCTAGTCATCCTTGCCTGGTAGGCGGGGCCCCAGCAAACAGAATTTCCTAAAGAAATTCTACAGGCTAAGCAAGCTGGGGTTACAACGAAATAAATTTTGAGAAAATATTATTTCTGTCCCAATCCGAAGTCCTTTTTAAGTTTTACAAATTGAATAAAAAGTAACGCTTTGAGAGAATAAGCATATTAGTCTTTATTTTATAAGGAGTGTGAAGGTATGCAATGGCTTAAAGTCATCTTAGCTGGCATAATTGAAGTTATTTGGGTAATTGGATTAAATAATGCCCATAATTTTGCAACTTGGTTATTTACATTAGTTTTTATTGCACTAAGCTTCTACTTGATGATTTCCGCCTCTAAACAACTTCCAGTCGGTACAGTTTATGCAGTATTTGTGGGAATAGGAGCTGCTGGTACAGTTATTGCAGATATGCTTTTCTTTGGAGAACCTTTTACAAAAATGAAAGTTGTATTACTGCTTCTGTTATTAGTTGGCATTATTGGACTTAAACTGTCAACGTATGACTCACCTAAGGGAGGAATGTAATATGTCATGGCTATATTTACTCATTGCAGGATTATTAGAGGTACTTGGTGTCATATGGTTAAACCAATATGCACGCTCAAAACAAAAATTTTATATTGTTTTAATGGCAATTACGTTTATTTTTAGTTTTAGTGTATTAAAATTAGCTATGACAACAATTCCAATGGGAACAGCATATGCTATATGGACTGGTATTGGCACAGCTGGAGGAGCTATTGTAGGAATGTTATTTTACAAAGAATCAACACATTTTAGCCGTATCATTTTTATTTTCTTGATACTCTTCTCTGTAATAGGCCTTAAAATGATTTAATAAAATTGTATGAATTACATTTGTATACGTTTTCTCCTTTTATTATACTTAAAGAGAGATTATTGATAAGGAGTGAGCTTAATGGTAAAAGTTTATATAGCAGGTGCAATTCCAGAAGTAGGATTAAATATACTTAAAGAACACTTTGAAGTAGAAATGTATGAAGGTGAAGGCATTATTGATAAAGAAACACTAATGGAAGGTGTCAAAGATGCTTCTGCGCTTATAAGCATTCTATCTACGAATGTTGATCAGGAAGTGATTGACAGTGCAAGTAACCTTAAAATCATTGCAAACTATGGTGCTGGCTTTAATAATGTAGATGTTAAATATGCACGTGAAAAAGATATTGATGTAACAAATACACCTAAAGCATCAACAGCCTCAACTGCTGAATTAACTTTCGGACTCGTTTTAGCAGTTGCTCGTCGCATAGTTGAAGGAGATAAATTATCTCGAACACAAGGTTTTGATGGATGGGCACCTTTATTCTTTAGAGGCCGTGAAGTGTCTGGCAAAACGATTGGCATAATCGGTTTAGGTGAAATTGGTAGTGCAGTAGCTAAGCGTGCTAAAGCTTTTGATATGGATATCTTATATACTGGTCCTCACCAAAAGAAAGAAAAAGAACGTGAAATTGGTGCAAAATATGTAGATCTAAATACCTTACTTGAAAATGCTGACTTCATCACAATCAATGCTGCTTATAATCCTGATTTACATCACATGATTGATACCGAACAATTTAAACTGATGAAATCTACAGCCTATTTAATTAATGCAGGTCGCGGTCCAATAGTTAATGAAGAAGCTTTAGTAAAAGCTTTAGAAGACAAAGAAATTGAAGGTGCTGCATTAGATGTATATGAATTTGAACCTGAAATTACAGAAGGTTTGAAATCACTAGATAATGTAGTTATCACACCTCATATTGGTAACGCAACATATGAAGCAAGAGATATGATGTCTAAAATCGTCGCAAATGATACGATTAAAAAGTTAAATGGTGAAACTCCACAGTTTATAGTTAATAAATAATTTATAATGTAAAAAAGACGGAAACTGAAAGAGACTACGAAGTATATTAATCATTAACTTATATGCTTAATTAGTCTTCAGTATCCGTCTTATTTTATTTATGCTTCGCTTTATACAGGAATTTAGTTTGTCCACTTAACAAACGTTTAGGTGTTCGTTTCATAACACTATTACGTAATGAAATAGCAAACGTTTTATCTTTTTGCGCTATTTTACCAATTTTTCTTGAGCGTTTGATAACTTTTGCAGTATGTTTAACTCTTAATTTATCATAACGTTTTAATGCTTTTTCTAAATCATATTCTTCTAAACAATTAACTAGTACAATCGCATCTTCCATAGCTTGTCCAGCACCTTGACCCATATTAGGCGTCGTTGCATGCGCTGCATCCCCTAACAATAGAATATGTTGATTTACAAATGATTTGAGTGGTTTCATATCATATAAATCATGCTTCAGAATACCTGTTTCACTTTGCTTATCTAAAATTTGTCGTACTGGCTCAGGATAATTATTAAAATATGCTTGTAGATGTGGTTTTTCAAACGATTGATATTTGGGATCCTTTTCAGACGCATTCATTGTGATAAACCAATAAGCTCGGTTGTTAATAAGTGGCACTATCCCTACTCGACCTCGTTTACCCCAATATTCACTAGCAATATCAATGTTATGTAGATCAGCATCATCCACTAAGCCACGAAAACACGTATACCCTTGATAAAGTATCTTCGCATTCGGATGAATAGCTTGTCTGACAACAGAATGAAGCCCGTCCGCACCTATACATAAATCAAAACTTTGACTTGCATGATTTGAAAAGTGAACCATCGTATGTTGTTCAACGTTTTCAACCTTAATAACATCATGGTCTGTATAAATGCATTGAGGATTAACATAAGATTGTATCAATTCAATCAAAGTTTGTCGCGCTAATGTTACATTCAACGTAGCCTCTTTTAGTTTTACTGCAGACAAAGTATTTCCTTTATCATCTAGTACATTCATTGCAGATAAGTTCTGGCCAGCATTTTTAATTCCTTTAGCTAGGTCATGTTTACCTAATTTCTTGATAACATTATCACCAATTCCTATACCTGCACCAACTTCACTTATATTTGATTGTCTTTCAAATATAGAAACGTCATGTCCTTTTTCTGAAAGAAGTGCGCCAGCGGTTAAACCACCTATACCTGCACCTATTATTGCAATTTTCATTTATTTACACCTCAATATTAAATTCACCTAAATTTTATCTTAACAGTATGTTGCAGTTGCAACTTATATTGTATATCACTCTATTAGCCAATCAGTTTAGAAGGCATAGAAGTTCTTTCGTACCTCATCTTTTTTTATACCAAATTGGTCATAATATGTTTGCATATACTTTGCGATTTTATCTGCCCATAAAATATCGCTTGCATACTGATGTTGGCCTGGACTTTTAGGATTCCACCTCATTTGATACAGCGTAATTTGATCATTATCAAAATAATTCGTTCTAATAAATTTAGCTCCACCAAGTATCGCTTTTCGTGGTGAAGTCCATGATGCTTCCTTAGCGTAACTCTTACCTGTATGAATAGCATTTTCATCGAAAGCACCGACTCCAAAAAAGTTGTAATAACGATTGTTACCTTCTTTAATACCACTGGCAAGTTTAGAGTTACCATTAGCAGTCTCCACACGTGCATGGCTTATTAAATAAATAATATTGACTTGATATTTGTCTTGAGCCTCTTTAAAAGCATCAGCTTGATTTTCAAGAATACCATTCCCTTGTAACATCTTTTTGACTTCTTGTTTTGACATAGGAACTTGTTGTGAAATATCCATGTATTTTAACTTATTATCGTCTCGAGTAATGCGCATTGCCCTCTCTATTTCTCGGCTATTTGCATTTACAAACTCACCATCTCTGTCTACTGTATTCAATACACTCGAATCTGTTTGTTTCTGAATTGCTTCTTGAAAGCTATAGTTGCGATCATTGTCCAACAGTTCTGAGTGATTAATTATTAATAATACTATGAAGACAATGATAATAATAAGCAACAGTAAGAATGGTAAACGCAAATGATTTAATTGCTTCATGTAGATGACAATCCTTTATAGCTATTTAAGATAAATAAAAATAAGTACTTATAATAACAATTAAGACTATAGCAAATGATATGTTGATGACTATCTTCATGCCAGTTCGATCTCGAAAAAGCACGTTAAATATAACTAAACTAATTGCTAATGACACAGCGAACATTGAAATCGCTAACACCATTTGCATCATAATTAAAAAAATAATTCCTAAAACAATAAAGACATTAGAAATAACTGTCATAATTTTAATCGCGTTTGGATGAATTGTTCTCACCCCTTCTTTAGTAATAATATATACTACACCTTACCATAATTTATGTAGAAAGTACTTATAAATCTTATTAAATAATGAAAGAAAGGAGCGAGACAGAATTCGATTTGAATTCATTATCCCACCCCTAAGGATGACTTGAACTAAGTAAGTTTAGTATAAGTGCCTTCTCAATTCAGTCATCTACTGCATATTTACTTTGTAGCCTTTGATTATTTAATTTGTACCAATCTTTTTATACATTAATGTATTATTTATCTTCTCTAGACATCCCTTTAAGCAAATTGAGCATATAAGTTAAGCTACGATTCATATCATCGTCTTTGAGTACGCCCATTAGACTACGAATACTTGTTTTAGCATTAGGATTTGCTTGATTTGCAACGTGCAATCCTTTATTTAATTTATTTAAGAATTGGCTTAACTCTTGAACATTAAGCTCACCTAACATAAAGACCATTGGTGCTAAATTTGTAATTAGACCCGCATATAAATCTTTGTTAAGTTCTGTCATAAATTTATTGATTATGACTTGACGTCCTCTAATGCCACCGTTCATTAAGTCAAGAATTTTAGCTTCATCTAATGCTTTTACTAAACGTATTGCTTTTAAAATACTATCTTTATTTTCTGCAATAGCATCTGTTACTTCATTGATACTCTCGATTTTAATTTGTTCTTCTGATTTCTCTAAACGTTTAATTTTAGTTATTCTTTCAGCCATTATTTATCCACCACATTTCCTGGGAAAACATAGTCAGGACGTTCCCATTTTTTCTGTACTTGGACACTATATTGCGGGTTACGTTTTTTATCGACACGGAAGTTTGTTGGATTTAATGGTGATTTACCTTTACGAGTCAATACTTCCATGCGACAACTAGTTCGTTTATAAGATGGTGTATCTGTATATTTATCTACATCACTATTAGTTAATTTATTGATAGCACCTAAATCACCATTTGACATTGCATCATTATTTAAAGGAATATAAATTTCTCTGCCTTTAACTCGATCAGTTACAGTTGCAATTAATGTTGCTTCACCCGTTTCTGAAATCAATCGTAATTCTGCACCTTCATGAATATCACGATCTTTAGCTAGCTCTGGAGAAATTTCTACAAATGCATTTGGCACTTTATACTTAATCATTTCAGTTTGATAAGTCATATTACCTTCATGGAAATGCTCTAGTAAACGACCGTTATTTACATGCAGGTCATAAACTTCATCTTCTTTAAAGAAATTGTCAAATGTTAATGGGAATAACTTAGCACGACCATTTTCAAAGTTAAAGCCATCCATATATAATGTTGGCTGGTCTGTACCATCTGGTGCTACAGGCCATTGAAGACTATTGAAACCTTGTAATCGTTCATAATTTACACCTGAATATGATGGTGTTAATCGTGCAATTTCATCCATGATTTCACTTGGATGTTTGTAATCCCAATCTGCGCCCATGCGTTGTGCGATTAATTGGAAGATTTCCCAGTCTGGTTTAGAATCGCCTAGCGGTTGTAATGCTTTATTAATACGTTGAATTCGGCGTTCTGTATTCGTGAATGTACCATCTTTTTCTAATGATGGACTAGCTGGTAAGACGACATCTGCATATGTTGCTGTAAAAGTTAGGAATTCATCTTGAACAACTAAGAAGTCTACTTTTTCTAATGCGGATTGAACAAAATTAATATTAGAATCAACAATACCTGTATCTTCACCGTATAAGTATAATGACTGAATATCTCCATTATGGATACCTTCCATCATTTGGTGATTATCGCGTCCAGGTGTTGGATTTAATTCTACACCATATTCTTTTTCAAATTTTGCTCTCACTTCATCATCAGCTATTTTTTGATAACCTGGGAATTGATCTGGCATACTTCCCATATCACTTGCGCCTTGTACATTATTATGACCACGTAATGGATAAGCACCTGAACCTGGTTTTCTATAGTTACCTGTCACGAGCAATAAGTTTGAGATAGCTGTACTTGTATCACTACCGATGTCTTGTTGTGTAACACCCATTGCCCAACAAATTGACATTGATTCAGCTTTTGCAGCTTCTTCTGCAAAGCTAATGATTTGTTCTTTAGGAATACCTGTTGTTTCTTCTGCAAAATCCATAGTGAACAATTCTAATGATTTATAGTAATCTTCATAATTATCGACCCAATCATTCAAGAAAGCTTTATCGTGTAAATCGTTGTCAATGATATATTTAGTAGCTGCACCTAACCAAACTAAATCAGTTCCTGGCTTAGGTTGATAGAATGCATCTGCACGCTCAGCCATTTCATGTTTTCTAATATCGAATACATGCATCTTTTGTCCGAATAACTTTTGTGCACGTTTCATTCTAGATGCAATAACTGGATGCGCTTCAGCTGTATTTGTACCGATTAAAACAGTCATAGCAGCTCTCTCAAGGTCTTCAATTGAACCAGAGTCACCACCGTGACCAACAGTTCTAAATAGACCTTTCGTTGCTGGTGCTTGGCAATATCTTGAACAGTTATCAACGTTGTTAGATCCAAAGACTTGTCGTGAAAGTTTTTGCATTAAATATGATTCTTCATTAGTACCTTTAGAAGATGCGATAAATGCTAAA
This sequence comes from Staphylococcus sp. HMSC069D12, assembly GCF_001810405.1. Lineage (NCBI taxonomy): Bacteria > Bacillati > Bacillota > Bacilli > Caryophanales > Staphylococcaceae > Staphylococcus > Staphylococcus sp. HMSC069D12. Next base: position 227,200 of record NZ_KV801114.1, on the reverse strand, counting down.
TGATCGCCACCATATTCATTTTTGATTCGCTTAAAGTTAGTTTCAATAACATCTAAAGCTTCATCCCATTCAACTTCATGGAATTCTCCATCTTTTCTAACTAGAGGTTTCGTTAAACGTTGGTCTGAGTTAATGTGACCCCAAGAGAATTTACCTTTAACACATGTAGCAATTTTGTTTGCTGGAGAATCATGTGATGGTTGAACTTTTAGCACTTCTCTGTCTTTAGTCCATACATCAAATGAACAACCTACACCACAATATGTACAAACTGTTTTCGTTTTCTTAATGCGTTCTTTACGCATTTCCGCTTCTGAATCAGAAACTGCAAATAGTAATCCATCACCTGGTTCAGCCTTTTTAGTTAAATCAATCATTGCAGCAAGTGAACCTGGTTCAGTATCTGTCATGTAACCAGCATTACCTTCCATATTCACTTCCATCATGGCATTACAAGGACATACAGTTGCACATTGTCCACACGATACACATGATGATTCATTAATAGGAACATCATTATCCCAGATAACTCTAGGATGCTCACGATTCCAATCAATTGAAATTGTTTCATTTACTTCGATATCCTGACACGCTTCTACACAACGACCACAAAGAATACATTGGTCTGGGTCATATCGATAGAATGGACCATAGTCTTTTTCATATGGTTTCGTTTTGTATTCGTATGATTGTTCTTCTAATCCCCATGCGTCCATAGCGTTATGTATTTCACAATCACCGTTATTGTAATCACATACTGTACAATACAGCATATGTTTTTCTAAAATGCGATCTAAAGCTTCCTTTTGGCTAGCTTTAACATCATTATTCTGAGTATTAACTGTCATGGGTCGATCTACAACAGTACTACACGCACGTTCAATTTTGCCATCAATTTCAACCATACATGTATCACATGTTTGAATTGGTCCCATTGATTCGTTATAACAAATTGAAGGTACGAAAGTATCACGAGATTTTATAAACTCGAGTAAACTTGTTCCAGGTTCTACAAGATAATCAGTGCCATCAAGCGTGACGATTAAATGTTCTTGCATACTTTCCACCCCATCTATATAAATTTTCCGTAAAATGACTTTTGCTACTTAACTATTCTATTTCAATACCCCACATATATTGAACATAGAATTACATTAATTGTATTACTTATTTCATTAAATGTTAAGCGTTTCATTAATTTTTGCAATTTTAAAAGAATTAAATATACATTGTGTTTCAAATGTAAAAAAACTAACTTTAATGCAGATACAATTTAAAAAAATAAAAACAGAGATAGGACTGAAATGATTTCTCTCTCATTGTCCTACCTCTATAAAAATCCTAGTAATAACAGCTAAAGTAAAAACGTCTATTGCATTAAAAATTTAATTTTGTAAATTATTATTCAATATTTCTGTGGCACTTTGCTTTGAATCGTCATTAGCTATGAAATACCACAATCCATCGTCTTGAATACCACCCTGACCTTCTAATTGATGTCGGTTTACAGTTGTATTAGCATTTTTATAATTCTTTCTAATATCATTCATGTCACTCAATGTTAAATCGGTTTTAACATTTTTCTGGATCTGATTAATTAATGATGGAAAATGCGTGAGCGCTGAAGTACTTGTCATCTTATTAGCCATTGCTTGAAGGATAAGTTGTTGTCGTTCTTGACGACCAAAATCTCCTCCAGCACCTTCCTCTTTACGACTACGCATGAAGGCCATTGCAGTATCTCCATCCACATGAGTTGATTGACCTTTTACAAATTTAGTTCCTTTAGTGGTGAAAGTATCATTACTAGTAACATTCACACCGCCCAAAGCATCAATCATATCATGTAACCCATCCATATCAACTGTCGCATAATGATCAATAGGAACATTCATTAATTTTTCTAATGATTTAACAGCCATCGTTGGTCCACCATAAGCATATGCATGATTAATCTTCTCAGTCGTGCCTTTACCTACAATTTCAGCTTGTGTATCACGAGGTACACTTACAATTTCTGTAGTTTGTTTCTTAGGGTTAATAGAAAGAAGCATAATTGTGTCACTTCTTTCACCGTCATTCTCACTTTTACGTTGAGCATTTGAGTCTACACCAAATAATGCAATAGTAAATGGATCACCGTTTGACAAACTTACATTTTTCGATCTCAATTCTGAATATTGTCTGTTTAAAGAATTATGAATCTTACCACTTGTAATAAAAATACTAGCTACTACAAAAATTGACGCAACTATTGCTAAAACAACTAATATTCCTATAAACCATGTAATTATTTTAACGGGCAGGCTCATTCGTCTATGCGTTTTACGCATCCTACCACTCCTATTCTGTTTTATGAATTAATATAATTATTATATATTAAAATGATTAACTTTCTATACGACTTAAGAAGTAACTTTTCATAAAACAGCTATCAATATTATTAAATATGATACCCGCCATTTCGATTAATAATAGCTAGTATATCTTTGTAACATCCGTGATTACTAATAATGAATGGGCCACTCTTAGCAAAGTCTAACGGTTCGCCATTTAATTGAGTCATTTTCAAATTTAATTCTTTCGCAAATAAAAATTGCGCTGCAATGTCCCATGGCTTTGGGTTTGTATTAATGTGAGCACCAAATTGTCCTTTAATCACTCTTACTGAATCTAAACCACATGAACCAATATTTCTCACACTGAACGAAGCATCGTATAATGCTTTGCTTGTATCATCATTTATATATTGAGTCCCAAAAGAGATAATAGCGTCTTGCAATTTTAAGTCATTAGGTGCCACCAATTGTTGCCCATTAACAAATGCACCTTCACCCGCTATTGCTTTATATAATTTATCGTGAGGATAATCATATATATAAGAAAGTTTAGGTTCTCCATCAACAAAATATGCGATGATAATACAATAGTCTTCTTGCTGTTTTACTAAATTAGCTGTACCGTCAATTGGATCCATAATCCATAAATGCCCTTCATATGGCCGAATCATGCTATTATCTTTTTCTTCACCTAATAATTGGTGACTTGGAAAGTGTTCAGCTAAATACGCTTCAAATTTATTTTGAAGTTGTTTATCTACATTTGTAACTAAATCAAATCGATTTATTTTAGTGTCAGTAATCATATCTGTTATCAAATTGGGAATAACATCATCGAGATATTTTAACCAATCCATGATATGCGCATCTATATTATGAAGTTTGTTTTGCATGATTTCACCTCAACTATCTATTTCACTTTATTGTATCTTACTGCTCATATTTGTCATAGGAATTTTTAAATGAAGACACAAAAAATCGGCTAGTCATCTGCTAGCCGACAAATAGAAAGGAAAGTAAGTAATAAATATTGAAGATGTTTCGATGTAACTTGAACGATTCACAACAAGCTATCTGTTATATAGCTTCTACCCCTTTGTTTGAATTCGTTCTCCCCTGTTACAAATATTATAATAGCATAAAACATTTAATTTTGTAAGCGTTTTCCCAATAAAAAATGTTTACTTTTACACGCATAATCTACTAAAGTACTGAAAATGTCTTCATACGCAGTGTTATGTTATAATTAATGTAATATGTAATGGTTATAGGTGGTGTTTATGTTGAAGAAATTAGATCGCCAGAATCAAATTATTTCATTAATACAACAAGGTCATACAATGAATGCATCTGAATTGGCGCAACACTTAAATGTTTCTGTTCGTACAATTAGTCGTGACATTGTCGATTTAGAAAATCAAGGTGTCCAAATATATGCTCATAAAGGCAAAAATGGTGGATATCAGATTCAAAAATCTGAAGATAAAATAAAATTAAATTTTACTGAACAGCAGCTATTATCTCTGTATCTTACCTTAATAGAAAGCCAATCCTATTCAACATTACCATACACCAATGAGATTCAATCTATCATTAATCAGATTATCAATATTCCTAATACTCGTGTTCGTAAATCACTAAACCAAATGACTAACTTAATTAAGTTTGAAGATACAGAACAAATAACATTACCCCATCTATTTGCAGACATTTTAATTTATAGTTCTGAACGAAATGTTATGTTGATTGACTTTATTGATAATCAAGACACTATTGCCGAGAATGTCATATTCATTGGTTTACTATGTCGTAATGGCGAGTGGCTATCAATTATTTATGAAATCGGTTTAGGAAGAACAAGAGAATTACCAGTACTTGATATTTATGACATTTCTTATTCCTTTGAAAAGACCATTAAAACTTATGACATATCTATCGATAATTATACCCAATTTTAAAATCCAATCGAGACGACTGAATAATTTTCTCGATTGGTTCTCCTCATTCATACCTCTTCTACAATTTAATATCTTCAAGGAGTTGCATTGAATATGCTTCAATCCACAATAATGCGTCAACAACTCATAATTTTACTCACTCACGTTGAAAAAATAAGGTATTACTATTTAATGGACAATCGATTTTTAAATAGAGAAATAGAAGCGTATAACACATCCATTAAAAATTTTACTGACAGTTTACCGTTAACCCTTCAAAACAGTACTAATAACTCCAAGTCTAAATTCTCGATGCAATCAGATCAATTCTATTATAAATTATTAAATGATCTATCATTAAAACCACTACACGAATTCCATCAAGGGACGATATTAGTTGATTTACAACAACGTCAAGACCAATTGCATCAAACATTAGTTTATTTGTTAAATGAATATAAGTAAGTGAACCTCGTATATCACATTTGCAATTTCAATATCTAATCCTTAATTTTTTTAATAGCATAATAAACGCTTCAACTATCTCCTTCACTTCAACTAATTACCCAAGTCGCTTAAGCAATTAATTATAAAAATTATATAATATATATGTAAATTGTAATAGAAAACGTGAAACGCTATAATTGTAAGTGATTACAGTAATTAGGAGGATTCATATGCTAGGTTTCTCAGTCTATTTAGGTCAACCATTAAACAAATCATACATATTAAATATGGTTGACCTCGGTTACGACGTTATTTTCACATCACTACAAATACCTGAGGAAAACGATCAAACTAAATTGACATATTTGGGAGAATTATGCCAATTGCTAAAAGATGAATCGGTAACCTACATTATTGATATAAATCCATCATTACTGAATCAGAATGTTTATCGTTTTTTCGATCAATTTTCTAATGGAAACTTTGTTATTAGAATTGATGATCATTTTAATTATGATTTAATTAAAGATTTGTTTCATCATAATTTACAGTGTTGTCTAAATGCCAGTACTATCACTACTGAAATTTTGGATACACTTTATAATCAAAAATCATTACCTAAAGTCTATTTTTGTCATAACTATTATCCCAGACCTGATACAGGTTTAGCTTTAAACCTTTTTGAAGAACGGAATAACCTCATTAGAAAATATGATGAGCACGCCTTAATTATGGCTTTTATTTCTGGAACTACATTAAGAGGTCCATTGTATAAAGGACTTCCTACCATTGAACAACATAGACACATGACATTACTTCAATCTGCACATTCACTATTAAAATATAACTTGGATTATATTCTTATTGGTGATACTGCAATCAACTATGCAGAAGCAGTTGCATTACAGCAGATGATTTATCACCGTCATTTCAAACTTCGTCTATCTTATTTTGACAAATCATATGAACAACTCATTTTCAAACAACATACATCTCGTTTGGATGCACCTGAGAATGTAATACGCTCCAAGTATTCTAGATTAACTAAAATAAATATTCCTCCAACCAATAACTTCAATTATTATCGCTATAAGGGAGACGTCACGGTTGATAATTCACTTAATCAACGTTACGAAGGTGAGCTACAAGTGATTAAAACAGATTTGCCTAATCATAAGGCGATTAATCATGTAGCAACGATATGTGATGAAGATAAAGTCGTTATTGATTTAATACAACCTGGTGACACATTTGAATTTATTACTGAAAAGGAGAAACGCTAATGGAACATTTAACTACTGAAAGCAGAAACACACAAACAATGCATTTAGATGAAATGTCGATTTTAGATGCTTTAAAAACAATGAATAAAGAAGATCAACTAGTAGCTAAAGCAATTGAACCTATTTTACCCCAGTTAAACAGAGTAATCGAACAAACAATTACGCGTTTTCGAGATGGTGGACGTCTAATATATATAGGAGCTGGTACAAGTGGTCGTTTAGGTGTATTAGATGCAGCTGAATGTGTTCCAACTTTCAATACGCATCCTAATGAAGTAATTGGCTTAATTGCTGGAGGGCAGCAAGCTATGACTGAAGCGATTGAAGGTGCTGAAGATAACTATGAAATGGGAATGACTGATTTGAAAACAATCCATTTAAATGAAAAAGATGTCGTTATTGGTATTTCGGCAAGTGGTCGCACACCTTATGTTAAAGGGGCATTAACATATGCAAATGAAATAAGTGCACTGACTGTTGCCCTCTCTTGCAATACGAATAGTGACATTAGTACTGTCGCTTCCCATGCACTTGAAGTCAATGTTGGTCCAGAAGTATTAGCAGGGTCTACTCGCTTAAAGTCAGGTACCGCTCAAAAGCTTGTGCTTAATATGATATCAACAATGACTATGATTGGTGTTGGTAAAGTTTATGATAACTTGATGGTCGATTTAAAAGCGACAAATTACAAACTTGAACAACGTTCCATACATATTATCGAAGAGATTTGTGGCTTAACTTTTAAAGAAGCTCAAGAACTCTATATAAAAGCCGACAATGATATTAAAATTGCAATCGTTATGAATTTATGTAACACAACTAAAAGCGATGCTCAATCAAGACTCGTAAATAATAATGGCATTGTAAAAAAAGCAATTCAATCTTAAGGAGGCAATGATATGAATAAGGAACAACAATTGGCCCATCACATCTTAGATGCGGTTGGTGGCATTGATAATGTGGACAACATTATCCATTGTATGACACGTGTGCGCCTAAAAATTAACGATGAGACACAAGTTGATTATCCTAAACTTAAAAACATAGAAGGCGTGCTCGGAGTCGTACAAGATGAGCGACTTCAAATTGTAGTCGGACCTGGAACAGTAAATAAAGTATCCGCAGAAATGGTAAAGCTAAGTGGTGTTCAATTAGGTGAAGATATCCCCCATCGTAGCAACACGTCAAATATTAAAAATCAAGCACAACAAAATAAACGTGAATTCCAACAAAAGCGTAAACAAAGTAAAATGAATACAATTTTAAAGTCAATTGCTAATATTTTCATACCTCTCATACCCGCATTTATAGGAGCTGGACTTATTGGTGGTATTGCAGCTGTATTAAATAACTTTATAACTGCTGGTACCATTTCATCTGATTGGGTAAAACAACTTGTGGCCGTATTAAATGTCATCAAAGATGGCATGTTAGCCTATTTAGCTATTTTCACTGGTTTTAATGCAGCAAAAGTATTCGGTGCAACACCAGGTTTAGGTGGTGTTATTGGGGGTACGACTTTATTAACAGGTATTACTGAAGATAATCCAATTAAAAATGTATTTACTGGTGAACCCTTAATAGCTGGACAAGGTGGCATTATAGGAGTGATCTTAGCGGTATGGTTATTAAGTATAATTGAGAAAAAACTACATAAAATAGTTCCCGATGCTATAGATATTATAATGACACCAACAATTTCATTACTTATCATAGGATTACTAACCATATTCTTCTTTATGCCTATAGCTGGATTTATTTCTGATGGATTAGTAGGCGTAGTGAATTGGGTTATTGGTGTAGGTGGCATATTTAGCGGATTTATTATAGGTGCATTTTTCTTACCACTGGTTATGTTAGGATTGCATCATATTTTTACCCCAATACACATTGAATTAATAAATCAGTCAGGTGCAACATATTTGTTACCTATTGCTGCTATGGCTGGTGCTGGCCAAGTTGGGGCTGCATTAGCACTTTGGGTAAGATGTAAAAACAATACTACTTTAAGAAATGCAATTAAAGGTGCGTTACCAGTCGGATTCTTAGGAATTGGAGAACCGCTTATTTACGGTGTTACCTTACCGTTAGGTCGTCCATTCATCACAGCATGTCTTGGTGGTGGCATCGGTGGTGCAGTTATAGGTGGCATTGGTCATATAGGTGCCACTGCTATTGGACCTAGTGGCATTTCATTATTACCGTTAATTGGCCATCAAAAATATTTAGGTTACATCATAGGATTATTATCTGCGTACCTAGCTGGCTTTATTTTCACATACTTCTTCGGTACGACTAAAGAAATGAGAAACTTAAACAAACTAGGTGATTAGATGACAAACATTTTATATTTAATCGACGAAAATTATGCTTCATTTTCTAAAAATGAAAAGAAATTATCACGATTTATATTAAACTCACCACATAAAGTTATTAGCATGTCGAATCAAGAGATTGCTAAAGAACTTGAAATGAGTGTTTCAACGTTAAATCGATACAGCCAAAAATTGATCAATCAAAGTTTTCATGAAGTTAGATCACAACTTGCGATGTTATTTCCAAAACAACAAAAACCTTATAAGATAGAATTGCTTAACAATGAATCGGTAGATACTTTAAAAAAGAAACTTTATCATCGTGCAGAAGAAGCACTTCAAAAAAGTTCTACATTTGCAGATAACACAACGATTGATAACATATGCCAACATTTTAAACGTGCAAATAACATCTTTATCTTTGGTTATGGTGCATCATATGTCTGTGCGACAGATTTATATCAAAAATTATCTCGAATTGGGCTCAATGTCCAACTCGTTCAAGAAACTCATTTATTCACAACCATGTTGTCTACGCATGATAAAGAAGATTGCGTTGTATTTATAACTAATAATGGCGATCAAAGTGAACTTCGTGCAATGGTGAAAGTTGTGTCGGATTATAATATCCCTATTATTACAATTTCAAGTTCAGAGCATAATCACGTAGCTCAGCATTCTGACATTGTTCTGACATATGGACATTCAGACGAAAATGAATTACGTATGGGTGCGACAACTTCTTTATTTGCTCAAATGTTTACCATTGATGTTCTTTTCTATCGTTATATCGCACTGAACTATGAATCGTCATTAGACTTCATCACACAATCTAAAATGGCTCTTGATAATTATCGAAAATACCTATCTAATGTGGAATTTAAACATTAAGATTCCTATTAAAAATCAAGACATATAGAAGGTAATGAATATGAACAAGGTTTATTATTCTTCTTTTAACCTAAGTTATTCACAGTTAATCTGTTATTAAGTAATAACTCTCACAAAAAGAGGTTGAGACAACGTTATTGTCTCAACCTCTTTTAAACATGAATCAAAGTACTTTGTGCCTTAGTTTAGTTTGAATAATGTGTTGATGATTTATTTAGTATTCTATTTAACTTTTCGGAATCCATCATTTTTATGATGTCCGCGAACGAAGTAGTATACAGTTACCGCAGCTAAGAAGATAATACCAATCACTACAGAAATAACTGTTTCTTTGTTAAATAACATTCCTACTAATACGACTAATAAGAATAAAATCGTAATTGCACTTGCAAATGTACCGCCAGGCATCTTAAATGGATGTCCTTCAACTTTTTCAGGATGTAATTTTCTGAATCGAATATGACTAATTAAAATCATAAACCAAGGAATCATACCCGGTAAAATAGATGCACTATAAACATATACGAAAATACTATCTGCACCTTTAATGAATAAAGGAAGAATAACGTTTAATAATGCACCAACTAAGATACCTAAAGCAATGGCTAATACTGGGTAGAATGGTACACCATTTTTCATTACTCTTGTAAAGATTTTAGGCATTTGACCTTTTTGTGCTAATGTAAAAATCATACGACTTGCACTAAAGATACCTGAGTTACATCCAGATAATGCTGCTGTTAATACAACGAAGTTAATTAATCCTGCTGCAAATGTGATACCAATTTTTGCAAATGTAGCTACGAATGGGCTTCCTATTTCACCTAATTGGTTCCAAGGATAGATAGAAACAATTACGAAAATCGCTCCAATGTAGAAAATCAAAATACGCCAGATAACACCATTTACCGCACTTTTGATATTTTTCTGTGGATCTTTAGTTTCACCAGCAGTAATACCAATTAATTCTACACCTTGGTAAGAACCAATAACGATTGATAATGCAAAGAAGAAACCTACAAATCCATTTGGCATAAATCCACCATGAGACCATAAATTAGAGATACCAATCGCATGGCCACCATTACCAATACCGAAGAATATTAAACCAAAACCTGCAATGATCATTAATACAATCGTTACAACCTTAATCATTGCAAACCAGAATTCAAATTCACCGAATGCTTTTACTGAAGTCAAGTTAGCTGCTAGTAATAATAGTACTGCAACCACACCAGGAATCCATTGAGGTAAGTTCGGGAACCAATAGTTCATATATTCACCGACTGCAATAACTTCACTCATACCTACTACAATCCATTGGAATATATTACTCCATGCCGTCATATAACCTGCAGCAGGGTGAATGTAATCACTTGCAAATGTTGCGAAAGATCCAGTAGTTGGATTTAAATAAATCATTTCTCCCATTGCTCTCATGATTAAGAATAAAAAGATACCTGCAATTAAGTACGCAAAAATAACTGATGGACCAGTCCATTTAATTGTACTAGTTGCTCCCATAAATAAACCAACACCGATAGTACCGCCAAGTGCGATCATTCTAATCTGACGTGCACTTAGCCCCCTATGTAATTCATTGTTATCCATTAAAATAACCCCATCTCTATTAAATCTAAGGTTCGAATACTTTTGTCTTTCAGAAAACCCTCTTTTGCTTTCCTTCTTTTCCCTTAAAAGTTTCTTTACCTTAATGAAGTCATTATACTATAATTTGACAAAATTAAAACATAAATCTTACAATTTTTTGAAATCGCTTCCATTACTGTTATAATTACTCTTTTCAAATTTTAAAAAACATTGATTTTAAACGTTTTCATTAATAAAAACGAGTTACTTTTTACAATGTTTTTCATTGAAACATTTCACTTTTGCAAATAGAAATCATTTTATACTATTGCATATAATCAGTTCGATAGAAATGTATTGCTTAATGTTTCGTAAAAAATCGATTTAGAGTGTGATATACTTTTGATAGATTTTTACTGTTAGGTAAAAGGAGAATTAATGAATGCAGTCATTATTAAAAAAGAGCGTTAAAATTTCTATAATATTTGGCATTGTCTTCTTCCTATTAAATTATTTCAGTGCCAAGCATGATACAGTTAATCCACTAATAATAAGAACGATTATCGCAACTCTAACATTTTTCTTATTATATTTAGCTATATTTACAATTTTCAATTCAGATGAACGCAAACTTAAATTTGGCATTACGTTACCCATCTCTTTAATTGTTTGCTTAATTATAGGTGGAATCTTTTTTACACTTGAAATTGGAATTATTGCAGGGCTTATCATTGGCCTAGTAGCCGGTTTTATTTGGGAATGGATTGACAAACGAAATGGAGGTACAAATTAATGTCTGTCACAATAGGAATTATATTAATAATTGTCTTACTTATTCTTAGTTTAGTGCCAAATTACAAAGCGATGCAACAAGCTAAATCGCAAGGACAGAAATCAACCCGTTTTACAATTATGGTAGGTATTGATTTAATCCTCATCGTATTATTAGTTGTTACAATCATACTAAAATTATTTATTAACTAAACTCATATGATTTTCAGGCATTAAAAAAAGAGATGGAAATGGGTAGGAACATTAAATGATGTTTCTACCCATTTCTATCTCTTTTTTTAACTATATTGCGTAATCTATATTCTTCCTTGTAATAATAAGTAGTAACCGATTGTAGCTAAAAGTAAATAAATCATTGTTCCAACTAAGAAAGAACGCATTTGAACTTTAAATGGTATATTTTTACTAAATATTGGACCTAATACTAAATTTCCTATGCCGATTATAATAGGACCTGCTAAAAAGAATAGGATAACTTGCCACGACATATGTTTACTCCTTCTTTAGCTCAAAGAAATGATTTTTAATTTCCTCAAAGCTTAAATCTTTACCTACAAAATTTATAGTCGAAAAATCTTGTTCTTCTGTCATCTCGTTAGTATTAATTATTACATCCAATCCAGCATTCATAGCACCTGTTGCTCCATTAGCTGAATCCTCTATGGCTAAGCAATGGGCTGGTGAATAATTTAAACGTTGAACAGCTGTTAGATAAAGTTCTGGATCAGGTTTAACCGCTCCAACATCTTCTCTACCAACAATAACATCGACATACTCATTGATACCCAACGCATTTATTGTAGGCATAATTTCTTCTCTATAACTACTTGTTGCAATCGCCATAGGTATGTGTCGTTGTTTCAAATATTTCATTAATGAAGAAACTGTATCAATAATGTCGAGTTCATGGCTCGTATCATAATGCTCATCATATATTTTTTGTTTCTTTTCTAAACCAATCTGTTGCTCAATATAGTCATGTAACCCTTGAGCGTGTCCCCCTATATGGCTTCGATAAAACTCCAGGGAAACAGACTTCACACCATGAAAGGCAAGATGTTTGTTAATAATGTCGTATAGGTGTTTTTCTGTATCTATAATTGTACCGTCGAAATCAAATACTACAGCTTTATACATAAGTTTGCTCCTTTAATAACTACAATTATTGCTAATTTTATCATATGAATATTTGATTTTCACACTTCACTAATGAAATTACCAAACACATTTTAACTAATAAACAATCAACATTTTCATATTTATTTCATGTTAATTATCGTTACGTTTATATTACAAAATAATTAAACCGAAGTTCATTCAAAAGTCCTAGTGATAATATCAAAAAAGAGTGATACAATCAGTGTGTATAAAAGAACGGTGTGCTTTATTAGAGAACTTTAAAGCTAAATGCTTTTTACATACGTTAAATAAATATAGGAGGTCATTGCATGTTGTTAGACAAATTTGAAACTTACATTATCAACATTGTAGGTTTAAAATCTAGATCAATTCGAAAACATTTAATCAAAGTCTGTAAAGACGTTAAATTTTGCGATTCATTTCAATATTCAATAATCAAACACGACGATATACCAGTTTTAGAAGTTAGCTTACCGAAGCAACAACTTCCATATTTCATTAGTTTTTTAAGTTTTTACCAATTTTCAATTTATCAGATTTTATCTCCTAAACGATTAAATACGCTATTAGATACTGAACAAACATATCAAGCTTCTAAACGTTTCGACTTAGCAATTGATGGCCTCCAAGATGCATTCATAAAAGATAAAGTCATTGATATTATGACTTATTTCTCAAATAATTATGAAATTAAATATACTTTAAATAACAACTGTGCAAGCGTATGTTGTGCACCTGAAACGTTTAGTAAATTACTACAAACTATTGCATGTAGAAATATTGATATTCTTTCAGCATCTTATAAAACACGTGCGATGCATAAAGCAAATATATCTTAGTAAAATTCGTGAGATTTTATTAAAAAATATTTTAAGTTATATAGTTAATTTACACTAGTTTACAGAACAGAGGGAATGGGACAGAAATAATATTTTCTCAAAATTTATTTCGTTGTATCCCCAACTTGCTTAGCTTGTAGAATTTCTTTAAGAAATTCTCTTTGTTGGGGCCCCGCCTACCAGGCAAGGATGACTAGGTTTGAAAAAAGCTTGATTCAAGCGCATTTTCAAATCAGTCAGCTACTGACAAAATGATAAAGTAGGCTGAGACATTTTATTTTGTCCCAGCTTTTTTGTTTTTTAATTCTGTTCAAGCAATATCACGCTCAACAAAAGTTTCTGGTATTGTGATCAGTATAAAGCTAAGTTGGACAAGTTACTAAGTATATTAAGCATTGTATATGAAAAAGCCAGTAGATGAATAAATACTAATTCACTTACTGGCTATATTGATTAATTATTTTTTATCATTATCATCATAAACTAAATGTTCAAATGCTTCACGTACTTGGGGTACAGTCATTCCAACAACGACTTGTACATTTTTACCGCTTTTAACTAATCCGTGCGACATTTGTTCATGAGTGAAATATCCACTATCTTCAACTTTTGTTTCATCATTAACTGTTAGACGTAAACGTGTTGTACAATTAGTAACGTCTTTAATATTTTCTTTTCCGCCTAAACCTTCTAAATAATAATGTGCTTTCGCTTCATATTCATTGCTAGGTTGGAATCCAGAATTGTCAGTACTTCCATCGCCTTTTTTCTCTTTATAATCTTTTTTAGAGAATAATTTAACTTCTTCTTCAGCTCGACGTCCTGGTAATGGAATATCAAATTTCAAGATTAAGTATCTGAATACAACGAAATAGATACCTGAGAATATCAATCCTATAACAACTTGAGCTACATAAGTTAGCCAGTGATTTTGTCCTAAAGGAATCCAGTTCGTCGCGATGAAATCAAGTAATCCACCGCCCATGTTACCAACAACACCGAAACCATACATAATTGTATCCATTGTCGCTGCTAATAATGCATGTATAACAAATAAGTAAGGTGCGATAAATAAGAATGTAAATTCTAAAGGTTCAGTAATACCAACAACTACCGCAGTTAATGTAGCTGGTACTAATAACGCAGCAACTTTTTTACGATTGGCTTTAGGTGTTGTAGAATACATTGCTAATGCGATACCGATAGCACCAAAAACTTTACCGTTACCTTGTAGCATGAAACCGTAATGGAATTGTTCTTTTAACGGTTTACTGCTTTCAGCAAATTCATTTAAATGTCTAAACCACTCTGCTTTAAGTCCGTCTTTTGCAACAACCGGACCTACTTCAATTGGTGCATAGATGAAGTGATGTAAACCAGTCGGTATTAACACACGTTCTAAGAAATGATACAACCAAACACCGATGTAGCCTGATGCGATAATGAAATGTTGCATTGATTCAATACCATTTTGTATTGTTGGCCAAACGACACAAGTAATTGCAGCTATAGGCAACATAACGAAGAATGAAATGGTTACAACAAATGTTAAACCTTGGAATACACCTAACATCTCTGGTAATTTTTTACTATAGAAACGATTATGTATCCATGTCACAATGGCAGAAATAATGATACCACCTAAAATATTAGTATCTAAAGTTTCAATACCAGCAATCGCTTTTAATCCAGTTACATTTTCTACACCTTTTTCTAAATTAGCACCAAATGTATGTGGCCATTGCGTTAAAATAGCGTTGATAAAGGTATTAAACATTAAATAGCCCATTAATGCAGCTAAAGCCGCATGACCAGGGGCCTTCTTAGCTAGAGATAAAGGCAATCCAACCACAAATACGATTTCCATATG
Organism: Staphylococcus sp. HMSC069D12; assembly: GCF_001810405.1. Classification (NCBI taxonomy): domain Bacteria; kingdom Bacillati; phylum Bacillota; class Bacilli; order Caryophanales; family Staphylococcaceae; genus Staphylococcus; species Staphylococcus sp. HMSC069D12. Next base: position 211,757 of record NZ_KV801114.1, on the reverse strand, counting down.
ATTGAAGATAACCCAACCACCTGATTCAATTACAGACCAAAATTTAAACCAAAATGTATGATCATTTGCTAATCCACCCATGATGGTAGGATTTTTAAATAATGTTGCAAAACCTAATACTATCCCAAAGAATGCAAACATTAATACAGGAACAATCATTGCACTCCCAAAACGTTTAATAGCGTTCATAATCTAACCCCCAAATCTTTCTATGTAGTACTTAAATATATCGTACATATAAAAGCGTTTTCTTAATATCTATTATAGTAAACGCTTACACTTATACAATGACGTTGACCGATTTTGAAATAATTTTGTATAATCAGTTTATGTTTTCTATACATGAAAATATTTTCAGGAAGAATAAGAGGTGTCTTTGTGCTACTAGATGAAAAAGTAAATGCCAATTTTGACAAGTTAAATGATAATGACCTACAAATTGCACACTTTGTAAACACGCACGTAAATCAATGTAAAACTTTGAAGATACACGAACTTTCACAATACACTCATGCATCTAACGCTACCATTCATAGATTTACACGAAAGTTAGGATTTGATGGTTATAGTGACTTTAAATCCTATTTAAAATTTGAAAGTGAACATTTAAGTCAACTACCTAAAGATTCGATGGATGCTTTTAAACAAGAAATAGAGACAACATTTAGCTATTTAGATCGTATTGATTATAATTTGATTACCGATAAACTTAACCAGGCGTCTACCGTCTACTTATATGGTACTGGTCGTGCACAGAAAAATGTTGCGGACGAAGCTCAGCGAATATTATTAACGATGCATAAAAATATTATCGTGTTACATGACGTTCATGAGTTGAAAATGGTACTGAATCGTTCTATTGATGAAGATTTATTCTTTATTATTTCTCTATCTGGTGAGAGTCACCAACTCACAGACGTTACAAATCTACTTCAATTACGCCAAAAATATTTTATCTCAGTTACAACAATGAAAGATAATTCATTAGCCCAAAAAGCGAGCTATAATGTTTATGTATCAAGTAATACTTTCTATTTATACGATGATACAGACTACTCAAGTTTTATTAGTTATCATATCTTCTTTGAAACATTAATCAGAAAATATAATGAACGTAAAGAGAAAGGTGAACTCAGTTAATCTTTATCACAACTAAATAGCGGTACTGATTAATTATTAACACATCAAAACCCCAACAAGGAGATTGTCTTTGTAAAATGTCCTTGTTGGGGTTTCCACCCTAGTAAGAATGACTAGATATTTGGTAATTAATATTGATATCAAATTTTCTCAGTTTAGACTGCTAACGTGAATTCACGCAAAAGCCTAAGTTTTTATTTTAATAGATTATTGTCTTCTACATATTGTTTAAGTATTTGATGCATTTTATCAAACATCAATTCTAAACCGTGAACAGTAGAATCGTGATATTCCTTTTTCTTTTGTTTGTATTCTAATGTTGTTAAGCGTCGTTCACGTTCAACTAATGACTGATAAAAGAAAAACATTTGTGTGCCACCGTTTTCACGCTCTTCAAATTCAACTTCAATGACATCCTCTTGATCACTTAATTCAGGCATACCAATTGTCATTTTTATATACTCATTGTCAACGAGTTCTTGATACGTACCTTGAATAATATTTTGACGGCCATTACGTGAATCAACTATGCGATATGAGCCACCTTCAGTCATATCTACATCAATTGACTTATTCGTACGTTGAGATGTCATAAACCACTGTTTTAATAAGTCAGCATCCGTCCAAGCTTGATATACTAATTCTGGTGAGTATTTTAATAAACGTTCGATATGAATTTCAACATGTTCATTCTCAACATTATACTTTGCCACTTGTTTCACCTACTTTCACTCTTATATCTATTTTAACGCATTTCAATACAGTTCCAAACTTTGAACTATTAAAATGTTTTATTATTTTAATTTTTCTTATTAAACATGCTAATTATAAGTCTATTATTGTTATTTGTCTTTACTTTAAGATTTAGCTTTAACACGAGGGTATCTTAATATAATAGCTATAATACCGCATATCCCTAATAAAAATGAATAAATGCAGTAGTGCATTACACTAAATGGTGATATACTTGCAACGCCAGCTGCAGCTATCACTTGTGGGCTATAAGGTAAAAAGCCTTGAAAGCATCCTGCAAATATATCTAATAAACTTGCAGATTTACGTGGATCAACATCATATTCATCTGCAATATTTTTTGCTAATGGACCTGACATAATAATTGAAATTGTATTATTAGCTGTTGCAATGTCAGCTGCGCTCACTAAACCAGCAATACCAAATTCAGCACCACGTTTAGTTGTAACTTTAGAACGAACAAAATTTAATAACCATTCAATTCCACCATTATGTTGAATAATTCCAACTAAACCACCAATTAACACTGCTATGATTGCAATGTCTTCCATACCTAGAATACCCTGTGATACTGCATTTAGTAATCCTTTCCAACCAAAAGAACCATCAAATAAGCCAATAGTACCTGATAATAACGTACCACCGATTAACACAATGATTACATTTACCCCTACGAGCGCTAATACTAATACTAGTACATAAGGGATTACCTTAATTAAATTATAGTCATAGCTTTTAGAGTGATCTATTGAGATACCGTTAGTAAGGAAGAATAAGACAATAATTGTTAATATTGCTCCAGGTAGTACAATCCAAAAATTCACTTTAAATTTATCTTTCATTCTTGTTTTTTGAGTTCGAACAGCAGCTATGGTAGTATCTGAAATCATCGATAAATTATCGCCAAACATAGCACCACCTACAACAGTACCCATTGCTAACGCTGCTGGAATATCAGTTGCCTGTGCAAATCCAAATCCAACAGGTGCTAATGCAGCAACTGTACCTACAGAGGTACCCATTGAAATTGACACAAACATACAAATTACAAATAATCCAACGATGATTAAATTTTGAGGTATCAATGATAAACCTAGATTTACTGTTGATTCAACACCACCCATTTTTTCAGTGGTAGTTGAGAAAGCACCAGCCAATATAAATATAAATACCATTAAAATGATATTGGAATGACCTGCTCCTTTTGTAAACACTTCAACTTTGTTAGCAAATGTTTCTTTCCTATTCATTATTAAAGCAACGATAACAGTAATCGTGATAGCTACATTTAAAGGCATATTAGTGAAATCACCTGTAATGGTACCTACACCTAAAAACAATGCAATAAATAATACTAATGGAAGTAACGCCCATGCATTGCCTTTTCTTTGTTCCTCCATACTAAACCTACTTTCCTTTTTAAAAATAATTTTATTATTAAAGTTACAAGATTACTGTCATAACGTCAATAAAGTTTTATGAAAATTACATATTAAAGCTATAAATAATGTCTTAATCATCAATTAGTTGGACGCTCAATTGTAAATTGCTCACCTAATTTAGCGTAATCATTACCTGCTAAACGGGCTACTGGTTTTAATTGTTTAGCATCAATTTTACTATCACCAAAATACATATCATCTTGTATGTGGTACTTAACAATTTTTTCCAATAATTAAATCAGCACCATCATCTTCAGAGCCTAATAAAATCATTTGTTCAAGTTGACATTCAAATCTAATTTTAGCTTCTTTTATAGCTGGAATATCAATCACATCAGATGAGATAGTATTGAGTTCTGTTAAATCAAGTTCATTATCTTTAGGATTGATAGATGCAGCGGTCTTATTAATTTCCTCAACATTATCTTCATCTGTAACATGCACAACAAATGATTGGCCGTTTTCTATATTAATTGCCGTATCTTTACGCTTTCCTCCTGCTCTCTGTGCCGAAATAGCAATCATAGGTGGCGCATTATTAACTATATTAAAAAAACTAAATGGCGCAGCATTTACATGTCCTTCGATATCAGAAGATGTAACAAATGCTATTGGTCTTGGTATGATTGAACCACTTAATAGTTTATAATTTTGGATATCTGATAGTTGATTAGGATCAATGTGTTTCACTGTAATCCACTCCTTTCAATACAAAAACGCAAGAGTCTTTATTGAAACCCTTGCGTTGGATTTATACTCTGAGATATTTAATTGATTTGGATGCCACCTGTGACCCCAAAAACTTGACCAGTCGTATAACTTGAATCCTCTGAAGCAAGTAAGACATATGTGCCTGAAAGCTCTACAGGTTGACCGGCTCTACCTAATGGCGTATCTTGACCAAATTGAGGAATCACTGATTGTGGTTGACCACCTGTTATTTGAAGTGGAGACCAAAATGGACCAGGTGCTACACAATTAACGCGAATACCCTGCTCCCCTAATTGCTCAGAGAAACTTTTTGTTAATGAAATAATCGCTGCTTTTGATGCTGCATAATCATGAATCAATGGATTTGGATTATAACCTTGAACGGATGATGTTGTAGTGATTGACGCACCAGGTTGTAAATAATCCAATGCTTTTTGAACTGTCCAGAATACTGGATATACGTTTGTTTCAAACGTTTCTTTAAAAGATTGTGTATCGAACTCTTCTAATTTATCGTGATACTGTTGATGGCCTGCTACTAATGTTACATTGTCTAAACCACCTAATTCGTTATACGCTTGTTCAACTAAATCATAGTTAAATTGTTCATCACGAATATCTCCAGGTATTAATACAGCTTTACGTCCTGCTTTTTCAATGACAGCTTTAACTTCTTGAGCATCTTGTTCTTCACTTGGAAGATAGTTAATTGCAACGTCTGCCCCTTCTTTGGCATATGCAATCGCTGCTGCACGTCCTATTGCTGAGTCTCCTCCTGTTACAAGCATTTTATAATCTAACAATCGGTTATGACCTTCATACGATGTTTCACCACAGTCAGGTTGTGGTGTTAGTTCAGATTGAAGTCCAGGTAGTTCTTGTTCTTGTTTTTCATAATCAGATGTTTTAAATTTTGTTCTTGGATCTTGTGCACCCATTATTTACTCATCTCCTAAAACATGTTTAATGTCTGTTTACCCGTTCATCATGCTTTTTAAATCACATTTTAAAAATTGTAATATTGCTACACAAATCAAACTCTTAAATGAAGCATCGATTATTCATTAAATGCTGTGTCGTCAAGCAATTGATAAATCAACGTTATAAAGTACTCAGGGACTTTCTCAAGTATACGCTCATCTGGATCAAACTTTGGATGATGTAAATCGTATTTACTATTAGAACCAATAAACGCAAATACCCCTGGATGGTTAGCTAGTAAACCAGAAAAATCTTCGCCAATAGTATAGGGATTCTCTAATTCTATGATTTGATAACCTACTTTTTGAGCAGCTTTCTTAGCTTGGTCAGTTAAGTATTCATCATTAAAAACTGTTCCTGGCAGCTTAGTATATATAACTTCTATATCGACATTGAACAATCTCTCTAATCCTTTAGCAATTTCTTTAAATCGTTGTTCTATATAATTTTGAACCTCTGGCTTAAATGAGCGCACTGTACCTTGGACATATGCTTGGTCAGCAATCACATTCCATGTATTCCCAGACGATACTTCTCCAATAGTTACTACAGCACTATCAAAAGCTGATATATTTCGACTTACAATCGTTTGTAAACTTGTTATTAATTGACCAAGTACCATGACTGGATCATTACCTTGTTCTGGTTTAGCAGCATGTGCACCTTTACCGTGAATTTTAAATTCAAAACGGTCTACTGCCGAAGTAATTGGTCCAGATTTAATTGCAAATTCTCCAATATTTAAAGTTGGATAATTATGGAAACCTAATATAGCTTTAACATCGTCTAATACATCTGTCTCTGCAATCGCTTTGGCACCATATCCCGTTTCTTCTGCAGGTTGAAATATAAATTTCACGCGACCTTTAAGTTTATTTTCTTGTTCTTTTAAATTTGTAGCAATGGCTAGAATGCTTGCCATATGAATATCATGACCACACGCATGCATCACACCTTCATTTGTTGAGGTGAATTCATGTTCAACTTGCTCTGTAATTGGCAAAGCATCTATGTCTGTACGAACAGCAATACAAGGTTCACCATGTCCTATTTCAGCTATAAGCCCTGTTTCTAAAGGATAATCTATTATTTTTATATCATAAGCTTGTAATATACGTTTTAATCGCTTAGTTGTTTCATATTCTTTCTGAGATACTTCAGGAAATTTGTGAAATGTTCGTCTCCATTTAACAAAATCATTGTAAGTTGTCATAGCGATGCTCTTCCTTTCTTTGTAAAAATAAAGTGAACGACATAATAAATAAGTGTGCCTATAACGACACCTATAGCTAAATTGTGTGACATTAACATTAAAATAATCGTTATGAATATTACGATACTATGCTTTATAGGTGCTTCTTTTAAATGTTTAAACGTACGTCTATCAAATGTATTCATTGATATTGTAATTAATACCGAAGCCAACACTGCCATAGGAATAAAACCTACAATCGGACCTAAAATAACGACGCATGAGAGAAGAAATAATCCTGTAACGAATGTGGCTAATCGCGTAGTAGCACCCATTTTAAAATTAAATTTTGATTGACCTACTAAGGCGCTTGAACCATATCCACCTAATAACCCGACAAACAAATTAGCTAACCCTTGACCAATAACTTCTCGGTCTTTATTGGAGTGACTTTGTGTAATTACATCCATCATTTCATTTGTAAGATTTGTTTGTACTACGCAAATAATAGACATGGTTAATGCATATAAAGTAATAATACTTAATGCATGTATGTTTAAAAGTTCTGTATAAACAGAAATTTTAGGAAAGGTAAGTCGAATTTCTGCTAAATCGTGGACTAATTGAACATTCGGTTTAAGAAAATAACTAGCTAAAGTCACGACGATTATAGCTATAAGCGGAGCTGGCATAAATCGAATAAATGTTGAAGATAAATAAATTATTAGAAATGTAGCGATTGCTACTAAATAAGTCGCAGTAGTTATACCAAAAATATATTTTATTTGCGTTGTAAGTAATAGAATGCCCAATGCATTCATAAATCCAATAACAACAGTATCTGGAATATGATTAAGGATCTTATCTATGTGACACACGCCAAAGATAATTAGAATGATGCCCATTATAAGCGTGGCCATAATTAAGTAATGAATATTGTATTGTTCTACTAGTGGTGCATCTACTATCGAAATACCACTACTTGGTCCAGACACCATACTTATTCGTTCTCCAAGAAAGCTAATGAATAACATCATTAATCCACAACTCATTAACCCTATCGTAGGACTGATATGAACAATAAACGAGAAGGCTATAGCTACAGGGAGTAATGCTAAACCCATTAAGATACCTGCCATTATATTTTGCGAGATATCTCCAAGCCATTGCTGCTTATAACTTAACCGCTTCATCACCATCCATTACCTTCCTAATTATTTATATCGTAACATAATTGTCAAACTTTTCTATCAATTAAAAGTAATTAAAAAAGTAGAACAGAATTCAACGCGAATTCAATGTTCTACTCATTCATGTTTGAATTTAATTTTAAAGATTATCGTTATCTTCTAATTTCAGAGTCATATACGACAATTTAATTCTACTTTTTAAACTAGGAAATGGTGAATTAAATTCGCCGCTAACTTTGACGTACGATTATCAACATCATAGTCTGGGTTAGTTTCTGCAATACTAATTGATGATACCTTATCGCTTAATATTACACGCTTACTTATTTCAAATACGGAATGAGGATATAATCCTAATACACTAGATGAACTTACACCAGGCGCAAACGCACTGTCAATAACATCCATACATATGGTAAACATAATCGTATCATGGTCATGAATAAATCTTTCTATTTTATCTTTAATGGTCGGTGACACTTGATGTAAAAGTTCGTCCGCATACACATAAATAATATTATTATCTTTTGCATAATCATATAACGCACGCGTATTACCACCTTGAGCCAAGCCTAAAACTAGATAATCGACATTTTCATCATTATCTAATATTTCTCGGAACATAGTGCCGGATGTAGGTGGCTCATCAGGACGTGTGTCAAAATGAGCATCAATATTGATAATTCCAATTGAAGCATCTGAATAGACTTCTCTAGTAGCCAAATATTGTGCATATGCAATATCATGACCACCTCCAATTAAAAAAGCCTGTTTATGTTGCTTAATAACTTTAGCAGACAATTGTGCCATCTCTTGTTGCGTTTCTCTAAGATGATTACTTGTATGTTCAACATTACCGTAATCAATCAACATTTCGCACTCACTTAAATCTGGAAGTTTCGCGAATTCATGTTTTATGATATCTGGTCCCTTTCTTGATCCGATTCTACCTTTATTATTTTCAACACCTTTATCAACGGCATATCCTAAGAGACCAACACCTGTCTTATCACTTACGTTTTCCATATTTTCCAAATTAGCGAACTTTACTGTTTGAAAATGTCTAAACTGTTTAGGATCTGTTTCACTATCCAAACGACCAGTCCATAGTTTTGGATTACCCTGTGTATACATTATATTGCCCCCTATTTATTTACTCTATAGCATTATCTTACATCATAACGAGATTTATCATTACCATTTGTTTATATTTATGATTACCCTTTTCAAATTAATTTAAGACATTAAAAATTGTTTTCAATCATATAAAAATAATTCAAGACTATTACATTTTAATGATATTTAAAATGGACAATTTATTTATGGCCTTGTAATATGTATAATATTAAAGAAAAAGTTTTTACGGTTACCCTAATGGAGGTTACATAAATGAAGACGAATCGTATATCAGGATTTCAATGGGCGTTAACTATCTTCGTATTCTTCGTTGTCACGATGGCGCTATCATTAATCCTACGAGATTTTCAAGCATCAGTAGGTATTAAACGTTTTGTATTTGATATTACTGATCTTGCACCGTTTATCGCAGCAATTGTTTGTATTATTGCATTTAAAGATAAACGTACTCAATTAGCTGGATTAAAATTTTCAGTTGATATTAGAGTCATTGAACGTATATTACTAGCATTGATTTTACCGCTAGTTATTTTCATGATTGGCATGTTTAGTTTTAACACATTTGCCGATAGTTTTATTTTATTACAAGCAACTGATTTATCTGTATCAGTTCCTACAATTATTATTGGTCATATTTTAATGGCATTTTTTGCGGAGTTTGGATTCCGTTCTTATTTACAAAATATTGTAGAAAATAAAGTTAATACATTTTTCGCTTCAATCATTGTCGGTTTAATTTATTCTATATGGGCCGCTAATACGACATATGGAATGGAATATGCGGGATACCATTTCCTTTATACTTTCATGTTCTCAATTATTATTGGTGAACTCATACGTGCAACTAAAGGACGTACGATATATATCGCTCTCGTATTCCATGCAACAATGTCATTTGCACAAGTATTTTTATTTAGTGAAGAAACTGGCGACCTATTCTCAATGAAAGTTATCGCATTAAGTACGACGTTAGTAGGCATTGTCTTTATCATTTTAAGTTTAATTATTAGATTTATTGTTTATAAAACAACTAATCGTTCACTTGATGATGTTGAACCTAATAATTATTTAGACCATATGAATGATGACGATACATCTACTTCAAATGAAACAAAGTCTGAAGATCATGAACATAACGATAAAAAAGACAGCTTCACTGAGAGTCAACTTAATGAAGATCATGTTGAACATAAATCACAGTCTGAGAATCAAACTGATTCTTCAAATGAAAAACTTAAAGAGAACATATCTTATAAAGAAGATAGACGTTCATCTGTAGTTGATGATGCTAAGGATGAAATAGATCAAATGAGAGATACATCTAGTCATAAAACTGAGAAGTAAAGCTTATATTACGCCTTCTTTTGAAGGCTAAGTGCACATACAAACAGCCAGAAAATGAATTTTTCTAAGTTCATTTTCCGGCTTATTTTTATTTATTTAAGTTAGATTTGTTTATGATTTTAACGCCATCTTGTGTACCTACTATAACTTGATCAGTTATATTTAAAAAATATCCAGTTTCTAAGACACCTGTTAGATGAATTAAATACTCATGAAATTGATTTGGGTCTATCTGTTTATTTAACTGACAATCTAAAATGTAATTGCCATTATCCGTTATAAATGGAACATCATCACTCATTCGACGTTCGGTAATAACATCATCATAAGCTTCAATTTTTTTAGCGATATGGAACCAATTGAACTTATCCACCTCTACTGGCAGTTTGAAACTTTCACCTAAGTAATTTACTAGCTTGCTTTCATCTGCTAAAACTACAAAACGATGAGCCATTTCATCTATTACTTTTTCGCGAAATAGCGCTCCACCACCACCTTTAATTAAATTGAGATTAGCATCCACTTCATCAGCACCATCAATTGCTAAATTAACATGACCAACATCATTGATATCAACAACATTAATATCTAGTTTTTTTGCAATAAATGCACTTTTATTAGAAGTACACACGCCAGTAATATTTAATTGTTCTTTGTGAATTCTTTCAGCGAGCTTTGGAATAAGCAATTCAATGGTACTACCCGTTCCAATTCCTAGAACCATATTATTTTCAATTTGAGCTACAGCATCATCTACTGTCATGATTTTAAGTTCTTTAGAATCTTTCATTTAACTGTGACCCCTTTTCAAATATACTCACTCATTATTTTACATGACGATCATACAAATACCTAGTTCAATATCGGAAATTATTTTATCATTTTTCTTATATTTTAATTATTAATATAGTAGAATTTTTCTTAACACCTTAATTAAGGGGGCAATAAATATGATTTCAGTATGTGCAATTTCAGTAGGACAAATTAAACAATTAGATTACGGTCAAAAGAGAGAAATGTTGTCCGCTTTGAATAAATCTCCTATTTCTGAAACAATGTGGTTATCAAGAACTGGATTTGTTGAAGATGAACAGGCATATAAAGGCCATGGTGGTCCACATAAAGCAGTATGCTGTTTTAGCATATCTCATTATCAAATGTATAGAAATGATTTAAATACGATTCCTGATTACGCAATGTTTGGTGAAAATTTAACTTTGGAAAATTTAGATGAAGCAGACGTGTTCTTTGGAAATCAATATCGTTTAGGTGAAGCAATTTTAGAGGTATCTGAAATAAGAGAACCTTGTTGGAAAATTCAAACAAAGTACGGTATAAAAGACTTAGTTAAAAGAATGTCTACTAGTGGAAAAACAGGCTTCTATTTTCGAGTGTTACAAGAAGGATATGTAGATCAAGATGATGATTTAGAATTAATTCAGTTGGCAGATGAAGCAACTCGACTTTCTGTACAAGAGCTTAATGATATTTACTATAATGATCGTAAAAATGTATCTCGACTGAAGTATGCGCTACAAAATCCATATTTATCTGAAATGCGTTTAGCTAAATTACAAAAGTTATATGATAATGCAATGAAATAAATTCTATTTAGCATAGGATAAAGCGGGTAAATCATAATGACGATGTACCCGCTTTGATGCTTTTTTACTTTATTTTTCAGATATATGATAAGTTGTTTTAGAATAAAAATGCTCGTTAGGTTTTAAAATAGAGTTTGCTTTATTACCATACAAATTAATATCATTAGGTAAAAATTGTGTTTCTAGAGATATACCTGAGTGTGCTTTATAAATATTAAAATCACTATCCCAATCTTTCGTATCATTAAATGTATAAATGACAACGTTCGGCATAGATGATGTAACATCTAATTGAAACTCATCATTTTCAATGAAAAATTGTTGATTTCCAACATCAAAAGGGTGATCTAATCCATTTCTAGAACCAATTTGCTCTTTAAGTAGTTCATTATCAGAGTTAAAAATATCACTAAAAGATATACTATTTGTTTTAAAGATAGCTAACAAATCAATTGAATTAGTATTCTCAATAAGGTTGTTTCGATCAATTGGATACATATTTAATTGCTCACTCTTAATTTTATGATTATCTATAACATTATTGTCTCTATTCAAATTAAAATAAACATGATTAGTTGGATTAAATAATGTATCTTGATTTGTCTGTGCTCCATATTCTACTGTCCAACGGTGTTCGACGTCATAAGTATGTATCACTTTAATAGTCATATCCCCTGGATACCCATCTTCCATTGACTTTAGTTGAACTGTAAAAGTAACCTTAATATTCGTGATATTATCTTGAATGTCGTAATTAAAAAGTCTTTTATCTAAACCATTACTACCTCCATGAAGGTGATGTACATTATTATTAGCTTCTAATTGATATTCCTCATCGTTCAAATGAAATTTGGCATTTCCAATACGTCCAGCATAACGACCGATAGTAGCACCGAAATGATACGGATTTGATGGATAAAACTCATCCGCTTCAACTCTATTGCCTAATACAACGTTGTTATCATGGTACTTCCATGATACGATGCGTGCACCGAAATTTGTGAACACAATATTGGTTTCATCGTTGTCAATTTTAATTAAGTCAATACCATGTCTTTGCTTTTCTACTTCAACTATCATTACTTACGTCTCCCTCTTAAACACGCTTAATCAGGTTCTGCTCGGTAATATCATAACGCATACACCAATAATACAGATGCATGCTCCAATTAAATCGTACTTATCAGGTGCTTGTTTATCGACAATATATGCCCAAATTAAGCTCATTACAATAAACACGCCACCATAAACAGCATAAACACGACCGAAAGTTGGAAACGACTGGAACGTTGCAATGACACCATACATCATTAATATAACGCCACCTATAAATCCCAACCAACTTGATTGTCCTTCCCTTAACCACAACCAAATTAGATGGCCACCACCAATTTCACAGAGACCTGCTAATAAAAAGATAAAGATTGAATAGAGCATTGAAATGACCTCCAACTTGTAATAAAGTTATCCTCATTGTATCAATGCAATGATACCTTTATCTATTTAAATTTTAAGCACTGACTTTTTCACATACATATTGTTACACTTTTTTTATTAATATTCCATAGATTTTATATAAATTAAAAAATGAAAACGCTATCTATTAAAATTTTTAATAGACAGCGTTTGCGTAACACTTTTATTCATGAAGTGTGCTGCGAATTTGTTTGTTTTTAAGTTTGAGAATCAATAATTCAACGACAATGAATATGGTTGTAATAAAAGCAACCAATGGCATTTGTTGCATGATTAATTCGATGAATATATCAATGATACACACAATAGTTAATCCGATTGTTATCCAAATAAAATTAGTCGCATGTACTTTTAATATGACTAATTTCTGTTGTTCATCTGCATATCTATAATTTGGGATTAAATTTATTACACCTTTAGGTGACGCACCACAATTCTCTAAGGTAGGTGTATCCATTTCTGTATATTTAATTCGTTTATCATCAAATATGCATAATGCGACAACTACACCTACTCCTAAAATAAGCCAACTCGGTTCAAACACCCATTCATAGTTACTTGTATGATTAATGTTCGGTGTTACTATGTTAGCGATGAGAACCAAATAAACTATCCACAGAATAAGATAAACAATTCTTTTTAATTTAGAATGACGATTTAGTTTTGATTTATCGCTAAAGTCATGTACATAAATATGAATATCATCAACTGTTTCTGAATGAATTGTTAATTTACAAACAATAACAATTAAAAGTAATAAACTACCGATAAAAAATGGTGAAAGAAATTGCCGTTGCAAGTCGTTAAACATTGCAAAAGCAATGATAGCACATAAGAAATTTAAACTTAAAATGCCAAGTTTAACTTGCAATGTAATTTTTTCTACTTGCAAAGCTTCATCCTTTTTAGTCATTCTCTACCTCCCAGAATAAATCATTCAAAGTAACACCTAGCGTCTTAGCTATATTAATACATAGTTTTAATGACGGATTATACTTATCATTCTCTATCATGTTAATGGTTTGACGTGATACTCCAACTGATCGTGCAAGTTCTAATTGCGAAATCTTCTTTGCACCACGATAAACTTTAACTTTATTCATATCTCCACACTTCTTTCAACATCCCATATTATTCATCATAACGATATAATGCCAATATCGTCAAATATATATGACACTTATATTTAAGTCTTTAAATTCTTGGTTAATTTCAATTATAATTGCAATCATAATATATTTTAATTGTGTTATACCAGTCTAAGCTTCAGCTTTAATTATCAGTTATTAAATTTTCAAGAGGAAGAAGGTGTTCATGTGGATTTTGTATCAAGACCAACGACTGAAACCGCTAAAGCGCTATTAGGTGTCAAAGTCATGTATGAAGACGAATTTCAAACGTATAGTGGCTATATTGTTGAAACAGAAGCTTATTTAGGTTTTATAGATCGAGCAGCTCATGGATTTGGAGGTAAGCAAACGCCTAAAGTGACTTCACTTTATAAAAGAGGCGGCACCATTTACGGACATGTGATGCACACACATCTATTAGTGAATTTCGTAACTCAAAACGAAGGTGTCCCTGAAGGAGTACTGATTCGAGCTATTGAACCTTTAGATGGCATAGAAATGATGAAACATAATCGTAATAAGTCAAGATATGAATTAACAAATGGACCCGGAAAATGGACAAAAGCGTTTAATATACCTAGAGCAATTGATGGTGCCACATTAAATGATTGTCGCTTATCCATTGATACTAAACACCGTAAATACCCTAGGGATATTGTTGAAAGTGCTAGAATTGGAATACCGAATAAAGGCGACTGGACTAATAAACCGCTACGATACACAGTTAAAGGTAATCCATTTGTTTCACATATACGTAAATCAGACTGCCTAAATCCAGATGAAACTTGGAAATAAAGAAAAAAGACATTCTAGAAATTTTAATCCTAAGAATGGGCCTTTATTACTATTTCTAAATTGTTTAATATCAACAAATCTATTTTCATAGATATTACAAATTAATATTCCAATTAGTTTTTTATCTTTTTATAACATTATTAAAATTTCGTATTATATAAAAACCATTATACCTATCCTAGAAATCTATAATTTTTATATGTATAATGTTATACATGGGGATTTATAGCGCTTACAAGAAGTGCTATTTAAAATTTTTTAACTCGTTTATAAAGGGGGCTATATAAATGGAAATAGATGCGGTCACAACACTATGTCTTGCCTGTCTTTTATTTTTACTAGGTGAATTCATCGTCAATCACGTTTCATTTTTACAAAGAATTTGTATACCACCTCCCGTTATAGGAGGATTATTATTTGCAATTCTAGTTGCAGTCTTAGATACCTTAAATATTATTCAAATTAAATTAGATGCTAGCTTTATTCAAGATTTCTTCATGATGGTATTCTTCACTACTATTGGATTAGGTGCATCTTTTAAATTATTTAAAATTGGTGGGAAAGTTTTAATACTTTACTTTGTATGCTGTGCATTTCTGGCAATATGTCAAAATTTCATTGGTATCTCATTAGCTAAAGTATTACATATTAAACCATTGTTAGGTTTAACAGCTGGTTCAATGTCAATGGAAGGTGGACATGGGAATGCAGCGGCTTATGGTAAAACGCTTGAAGAAAGTTTTAATATTGATTCAGCTATTACTGCTGCACTTGCAGCAGCAACTTTAGGCTTAGTATTTGGTGGATTAGTTGGTGGACCATTAGTAAAGGCACTCATTAAACGCTATAACCTAAAACCTGAAAACAGCGATGATTCGTTTAAAGATTATAGTAAAGTAGAATCTAATGAAGTGCTACATCGTAAATATCAACCTACACAAGTATTTTTTCTACAATTAACAATTATTGCACTGTGCATGTCATTAGGTACATGGATAGGTGATCAATTTTCTAATTTAACTGGTCAAAGTTTACCTATGTATGTAGGATCAATGTTTGTAGCAGTTGCAATTCGAAATGTATCGGAATATGCGAACATACAACTCATCGATTTAAAACTGATTGATCAAATTGGTGATGTAGCTCTAGGCTTATTCTTATCACTAGCACTGATGAGTATTCAACTTACTCAAGTGTATTCACTTGCATTACCTCTTATCGCTATCGTTTTAGTTCAAGTCGTATTTATATCATTATTTGCATTCTTTATACTATTTAGAGTGCTTGGTAAAGACTATGATGCTGCTGTTATGGCTGGTGGATTTATAGGTCATGGTTTAGGGGCTACACCAAACGCGATGGCAAATTTAGATGTAATTACTAAAAAATATGGTAGTTCACCAAAATCATATCTTGTCGTTCCTATAGTTGGAGCCTTCTTAATTGACTTAGCAGGTGTACCTATCGTTATGGGCTTTATGAATATTTTTGGAAACTAAAGTTTTATATTATGCATTATAAAAAAGCAAGTTGGGAGTCCAAACTCTCAACTTGCTTTCTTTGTATAATTTATTAATGCGAATTATGGTTGAATAACCTATTCAATATTACCCTCTATGAATGTCTAAACCGCGTTGTTCAATCCATGACATTAACTTATGATCGAAAACGAACTTACTTTGTTTTAATTCACTAATATCTCTTGCATTTAACATTGTCATAATTGATTTCGTATGTTCAATAAATGACTCAACATACTCAATCGTTGTCGTAATGCCCCCATTTTCAACTTGATTTAAGAATGGTCGAGACATACCTACAGCTTTAGCCCCTAATGCTAGGCTCTTAACAACATCTAGAGGTGTACGTACACCCCCACTAGCAAAGACATTAAGTGAATCTTGATAAGCTGAACTTTCAAGCAATGACTCTACAGTTGACTGTCCCCAATTTGCAAGATAGTCCATATCTTTATTTGAACGACGCTCATTTTCAATTGTGACAAAGTTTGTTCCACCTTTACCACTTACATCAACGTATGTAACACCAACATCAATTAAATCTTTATATAGTTCTTTGCTCATGCCGAAGCCAACTTCTTTAATAATAACTGGAACATCAACACGTTGAACAATAGCTGCTACATTATCTAACCAAGTCGAGAATTCACGATTTCCTTCAGGCATCACAAGTTCTTGTGGTGCGTTCACATGAATTTGTAAAGCCTGTGCATCTAATAAACTAACCGCTTCTACGGCTTTATCTACAGGAACATCTGCACCAACATTACTAAAAATTATACCTTCTGGGTTGGTTTGACGTGCAATACTGAATGATTCCGCCATTTTAGGATTTCTCAAAGCGGCATGTGTAGAGCCTACAGCCATTGCTAATCCAGTTTCTCTAGCGACAACTGCAAGTTTCTCATTAATTTGTTTTGTCCATTCACTGCCGCCTGTCATCGCATTGATATAAATAGGATATGTCATATCAAAATCTGTTATTTGACTTGTTAAGTCTACTTCATCTACATTTATGCTAGGGATTGAATGATGCACGAATCTCACTCGATCAAAGTCTGATTGAGGTGCATCACTTTGAGCCATTGCTATTTCAACATGTTCATTTTTCCTCTGTTCTCTTTGAAAGTCACTCATCTTTGTACCTACCTTTGCTTAAATTAATAAAGTTTCATATTATATTAGAACCATTTTTTTCTTTTGAAAAAGATAATCAATGCAATAGCTATAATTAACATGACGATCATACAAATTGGATAACTATATTGCCATTTAAGTTCTGGCATATATTCGAAATTCATGCCATAGACACCTGCAATAAATGTCAAAGGTGAGAAAATGACTGAAACCAATGTTAATACTTGCATGATACTATTCATTCGAAATGATGAATAAGATTCGAAGTTCTCTCTTATTTCATTAGCCATCTCCTGTGATGTTCTTATGATATTATTTTGCTTTATAAGATGGTCATCGATATGTTGAATATACATCGAATGCTTACTATCTACAACCAAATTACCTTCAGTTTTAATTGTATTAACTAATTCTTGCATAGGGAATAATACCCTTTTAATTTTGATTAAATCAGATTTAATTTGAAAAACATTATCCATTATTTTTTTACTTTGAGTATCATCTACATGTGCATCTTCAAAGTTATATGTTTTATCCTCAATTGTATATACGAATTCAAAATATTTATCAACCATCATATCTAAAATATGTATCACTATATCTGCACAATCCAAGTCTGAATCATGATGTTGTGCATTCATTTTAGCCACTTCATTTAACGATTCAAAATGTTTGTGGTGATATGTAACAAGTACTTTCTCACTTAAAAATACATTTAAAGAAATTGGAGAAAAATCATCTTTGTACATACTGTGAAATACTAAATATTGATACGATTCATAGGATTTATATTTTACACGTGGCACACCTGTAATGGCGTCTTCTAACTCTAAATAGTTAAATTCAAATTGACTTATTAAATAGTCATTCTCTGCTTGTGTTGCATTTTCAAAATCAAACCATACAATTGTTGCTGTTTCAGGAATCTCCTTCACACTATCAACTTGAGTGAGCGATTGATTTTTAGTTTGATATCGAATTGTCATTGTCATTGTTACGTTTACCTCCTACATAACCATACGTCTTTCATTCTACCATGATTTAAATCATGTGTATGTGTTATTTTTATTTAGTAAAATAGAACTATCAATATATGAGCGAGGTCTTTAGTAATGAGTAATCCTGTAATTATTAATAAAGTGGTAGCAACAAATCAAATTGATCATAACAACCACATGCATGACTCAGAATATAATAAAGTGTTTAGTGAAGCTGTAAATGAATTTAACTACACGCATGGACTTTCTTTAAAGGAACGTGAGGTACTTCAATACACAATGTTCACTTTAGAAGAACATACAACGTACCTAGCAGAGTTATCACTCAATTCAGCATACCGAATCGAAGTTTATATTTATGATTATGATTATAAACGTGTACATTTCTTTTTAATGCTTTATACAGATGAAGATGAACTAGCTGCAACTAACGAAGTTATCATGATGGGAATTGATAGTAACAAACATAAGTCTGCTCCTTTTCCAAGTGATTATCATCAAAGCATTGCTAATTATTATAGTCAACAAGGTACTATTGAATGGCCTAAACAATTAGGTCATCAAATAGGAATACCTAAAAAGGAGAACTAAAAATGGTATCACAATTCCGCAGTCAACTTTTAGAATTATTATATGATTTAAATGATGAGCTTAAAGTAAACTTAATAGAACTCAATATTACTAAACAATTATTTATGAATGGTCCCAGTCAGGAATTGCTTAAAAGAGCATTTAATATTAGTTATTATCAAGGACAGAAACAAGCTATTGAAGCATTACAAAATATCGTTGCATCAGAGGAAAATGAAGAAGTTTTAAAACATTTATTAAATGACTATGCAAGTCAATTTGCGAACTTATCATCGAATTTAGTGAATTTGTTAAATCAACAAGATGTATCTCAAATAGATTTGGCACAAGGCATAGACAATTATTATCATAACTTAGGTCAACAAACAGTTATAACTAAAGTTCAAAATTTAATTTAAAATTTTGAACAATGAAGTTATTCATATTTCATGATTTGAAGTGACAGAAGACGAGAACTCATCTTCAACAAAAAGAACTGAGAAGGGACAATTAAATGCCCTTCTCAGTTCAATTACCTGCGTCATATCTGCTAAGTAGACTTAGAGTACTTTTTTATATCAAACTATGTTTTGTTTGATGTTAATTAAGCATCAATCGTCTTAGTAATTTGTTTAATTACTTTGTGTGACTCACGTATAGGGAATAAAGGGAAATCGTGGAACATTTTCGGATACTCAAAGAATTGAACTGGTTGTCCCTTATCCTCCAAATTATATACAAAACGCTTCATATCTGGATGATAAATTTCTCTGCCACCACCGAATAAAACGATGGGTGGTAAATCGTGTAGTTGTCCATAAATTGGTGATATTAATGGATTAGCTAGTGCTTTTCCTTGCGTCCATACATTGAATATACGTTGTAAACCATCCCTATTGACGAAACGGTCTTTATTGCTTAAATCCTCAGTTATTTCAGGATTAGTCAATGTTGCATCCAACATTGGTGAAAGTAGATAAACTTTATTAGGTAATGGTTGATTTTTAGCCACAAGTTGTTGAACGTAACTTAGTGCTAATGCGCCCCCAGTACCATCCCCCATAATAACGATATGCTTGGCATCCACTTCTTCTAATAAAGATTGATATATCCCATCGATTGCTTTAAATGTGTCTTGAATATGGTGTTCTGGTGCTTTAGGATAAATTGGCAACACAACTTCATAAAGCGTACTAAGTGCAAGTTTATCCATAAACCTCCAATGAAATGGTGAGGGTTGTAACGTATTATAACCACCATGAATATAGAGAATTTTCTTTTTTGTTTCATGACGAAAATTAAATCTAAATACTTGCATATCATCGTGTGACAACTTATCTAAATTAGATTTAACATTTAAACTTGAAGGTTGCTTATGCTTCGCTTTATTAATATCTTTTCTTTTATCCATGAACTTATCGAAATCTGAATCATTATCAAACATTATTGAACGATTGTGCAGTAAGTATCGATTGATGATTCGATTAACCATATGTGATCTCATAAAATTCTACCTACCTTAATTAATAATAAATTACTTAAACGTCATTACATTAAGCACAAAAAGCGATATAATGAAAACTATGTTCTAAAAAATCATGATTAAATATTTAATATAATATTGTTAATTGCATATTAAATTCAGTATAAATTAGTCAATCTTAGAAAACAAATGAATTATAGAAAAGGAGTTAGAAAAGTGTCAGAAAGAAAAACAACACAATATGATAATAAATCTCCTATTGATAATCACAACTATCTTCGTTCTAATCGTAACAACCGAAAAAGAAGATCTTGGGTGAGTTTAATTATCCAAATCATAACTTTCATATTAGTAGCTATTACGGGTTATAGTATGTACAAACAACCTATCTTTAATTTAGCATTTGCTAATCAACCCATTAGTTACGGTCAGATTAAAGATTTTCAGTATACGGTTACACAAATAGGTACACTTAATATTAATTTAAGCCAATTAGCTAATCTTGAAGATGTGGCCAATCGTCTCGTATTTGTTTTTAATACATTTTTCATTTTAACAATTGTAAGTTTAGTTATCACTATTTTGACTATTATCTTCAATCGAACTTTATTAAAGATTTTAAATTTTATTGTGATTTCAATATTATTGATCATGTCACTGTATTTTGGATATGCAATACAAGTAATTGGTCAACGAATTGCTGATAAACTACAAAGTTTCTCGTTAAATGTTTCTGCTAATCAAATTATTAGTGAAGCGGATGCTATTCATAATGCGCTTATTTTATTAGTATGTAGTCTAGCTTTATTAATTATTAGTTTCTTTTTCAGAAATCGAAAAACGAACCATCCTAAAATCAAATAATATATTTTTTGCCATTGTAGACGCGTTCATTTAGTCACAATGGCTTTTTTCTAATAAAAAAGTATCGATCACACTTAAAGAAGTGTACCGATACTTTAAAAATAATGTCCCCCAACATCATTTTATTTAAATTTATTACTTTCTGCATGCATCATTCTTTCATGTTCTGCATCAGCGCCTTTTTTACCTTTTAAGAATAAACTTAAAATAAATGCTAAGACTGCTAATCCAGTCGCAATCCAGAATGCATCGTTAATGCCTTCGATATATGCAAGCTGATTTACGTATTTTAAGATAGCTTGTACTGCTTCAGATTGACCACCATATTGTGCTGCCATTTGACGGACGTGGTCTTGGATCACAGGATTTGTTTTATCTAATTCATCTGTAAATGCACCAACATGATTTGTTGTTTGCGTCGTCATAACAGTAACAAGAATCGCAGTACCAATTGAACCAGCTAATTGTCTCATCGTGTTTAGGAATGCATTACCATGAGAAATAAGTCTTGGTGGCAGTGCGTTAATGGCCGCTGTCATAAGTGGCATCATTACAAACGCCATACCGAATGATCGAATCACATAAATACTCATTATATGAAGATATGGTGTATCCATATTTAATTTAGTAAGTTCCCATGTTCCGTAAGCCATTACAGCTATACCAAACAATGCTAAAGGTTTTAAACCAATTGTATCAAGTAGCTTACCAGTAATTGGTCCTAATATACCCATCACTAATGAACCAGGAAGTAATAACAATCCTGAATCAAGTGCTGAGAAGCCACGTAAATTTTGTAAGTAGATTGGTAATAAAATCATACCACCGAATAAACTCATCATAACAACCATGTTAATAATAGTTGTTAGTGTAAATGTTGATGATTTCAACACTTCAAGATTTAACATTGGCGCTCTCATTGTTAATTCACGAATGACGAATGCAGAAATGAATATCGCACCAATTATGAACATCGTTACGATTTCAGCTGAACCCCAACCTTTATTACCGGCTTCACTGAATCCGTATAATAGTGCACCAAATCCAATCGTACTGTAGACGATACCTTGATAGTCGGCTCTTGGATTTGTTGTTCTTTGATATAATCTGAACCAGAAATAACCGAGTATCATTGCAGCAATTCCTAGGAAGAACATACCATAGAACATAACGTTCCAATGATAATTTTGAACGATGTAACCTGATAAAGTTGGTCCAATAGCTGGCGCCAATATCATTGCTATACCCATCGTTCCCATTGCAACGCCACGTTTTTCTGGTGGGAAGATTGTAACGATTACGTTAGAACCTAATGGCATTAACACACCAGCACCAATGGCTTGTAATACACGTCCACCCATCATCATAGGGAAGTTATTAGAAAGTGCACAGACTAGTGAACCAATAGTGAATAATAAAAGTGCAATAATAAATAACTTACGATAAGAGTATTTATTAAATAAGAATGCACTTATTGGAATTAAAATACCATTTACTAACATGAATCCTGTCATCAACCATTGTCCAGTTGACGCAGAAATATTGAATTCTGTATTAATCTTAGGCAATGCAACGTTTAATAACGTTTGGTTTAAGATGGCTATAAACATACCAAACAACATTGCTGCTAAAATTTTATTTCTTGTAATCCCTTTTCCAAAAACAAAATCTTCTTTTTGTTTCTTAATACGTTCGTTTACACGTCCTTCTTGAGAATCAGGATTAATCGGTTCATAAATTGAATCATTAGGTAGATGGTGATTGTTTACATCACCATCTTTTTTGTCATCCTCAGTAGCATCATCAGCATAATGTAAGGAATGTGATGCTTGCTTTTGCTCAGGATGTATTTGCTCTGATGCATGATCTTGCTGATCTTGTTCATTCTCGAAATGATTTTTTCGTTTATCATTTTCAATGTGTCTATCTTCAGAGTTCGTGTGACCCTGTTTATCATCGTCTCTTTGAGAATCTTGCGTGCGATTCGACGCTTTATCTCGGTCTAAGTCACTGATTTTAAATTTAGATGGATTACTTTGACTTTTAGATTCTTCATTTACGTGTTGTCCCTTAGCTTGGTTCTTACGCTTCTTACGTGATTTCAACACAAGAACGTTAACTAAACCAACTAAAATGACCGCTAAAACAATATATCCAACAATGAAGGTCGTTGTCATTCTATGACCTCCTTAGTCTTTATGAATTTTTACTTCAGCGTTCATTCCAGGAACAACATTTTTAGATGGTGCAGAATCTAAAGAAATTTTAACTGGTACTACTTGAGATACTTTAGTGTAGTTACCGTCAGTGTTAGATGATGGCATTAATGAGAAGCTAGCTGCAGTTGCTTGGCCTACTTCTTCAACTTTACCGTCAACGTCAGAATCTTCACCGTCGATTGTTACGTCAACTTTGTCGCCTTTTTCTACACTGCTAACATCTTTTTCGTCAATATTTGCTGTAATATATAAATCATCTAAATTGTAAGCATAAGCAATTGGTGAACCTGCTTGTGCAACTGAACCTTCCATACCACTTGTTTTAACGATAGTTCCGTTTTGTGGCATTTTGATATCCATTGTTTGTGACTCACCACTTTGGCTTTGACCACTCACTTCTGCTACTTTGTCACCTTTTTTAACTTTGTCCCCTTGTTTTACATCAAGAGATTTAATTTGACCTGAAGTTGGGCTAGAGATTTGAATTTGTTCTCCATCAACTTTGGCATTATCAGTTGTTACAAAGCTTGTAGCATTATGATATAAGTAGAAACCTACAATACCAACTACAACTAGAACAACGATTGTAATGATATTAATTAACACCATTTTCTTCATTGAACATTTCCTCCTATTTGCTTTTCAAAATCACTTATAATATTATAAAGACATATAAATAAAATTAACACCAACAATTATTAGTAAATTGTCGGCTAAATGAAGTACAAGTTAAATCAGGTGTCAAGATGAAGCAAAACGCTAAATATAAAATTATAAAAAGTTTAATTGATTTATTAGAAATTTATCCCTTCGAAAATATATCTATAAAGATGATTTGTGCAAATAGTAATGTCAATCGGTCAACTTTCTATGATCACTTTCAAGATAAATTTGACTTGCTATCTAAAATCCAAAATTATCATTTGAATAAATACGAACACTTACTCAACACATTCTCTTTTAATTTTGATAATATTAAAAAAAATCCTGAAAAAGTTTATAAATTCTTCCATATTATTCTAAAATATATCTATAGAAAAAAAGCGTTTTACCACGCTATTTTTATTTCTCATCCAAATAAAGAATTAGTTATGGAATATATTGATATTACGAAACAGTATTACACGAGAATTTTAGGAGAAAATAATACAACCATTCAAAACGTGCCTTTTTTTATAACTTATACAATGAGTGGTCAAATAGGTGTCATTTTAAATTGGTTAAGATTAGGGTGTCAAGAAAGCCCGGATGAAGTAGCAAGTGCATTACTAGCTAATACTTTAAAAGTTCAAAGATAGTTGTATTTAACCAATGAAGAAGCCATTAATTGAGTTAACTCGATTAATGGCTTCTTCATTTTGATACTGTATTAAATTGTTTCATCGTAGCATAGTAATTAATTTCTTTTATAATTTGTCATGTTTAAATACTTTAATATTTAATAATTGTAAAATGATAAGTAAAATTGCTGTGAGACTAATAATAATGATATAAGGCATACTGTTATATTCACCTTTTAGATTAACAAGTGGTGTCACAAGGCCGCCTAATAAAGATTGTAATAATCCCAATAAACTTGATGCGCTCCCGCTTCCGGTTGTACGTTCTTCCATTGCAATTGAAAATCCTAATGTCGCGACGCCTGTAACAGGTGCCACTAAAACGATAAAACCTATAACTAATAACGCAAAATGCCAATGATTTATTAATGTTAATGACACAATCACAACGCCAAAGATTTGGATAATTGTAAATGTACGTAGTAGCACTTGTGGGTGAAAATAGTCTACTAATTTTCCAGCAATCTGACTCGCAATAATAAGTGTGATTCCCACTCCTGCAAACATCCAACTAAAGTGTAATGGCGAAACACCATATACTTTTTGAACTAAAAATGGTGATGCAGAAATGTAACTAAATAACATGATGAATGTAACGCCTTGAATGAGCATTGGTAAGACAAATCGTGGTGTTGTGAGTAGACTTTTAAAGTTACTAAAAATCACATTCACTCCACTGCTATCACGATTTTCTACCGATAAAGATTCAGGAACTTTGAACAATGAACCTAACACCATTAATACACCAAATAGCGTTAAAATGACAAAAACCATTCGCCAAACAGCAAAACTCAAAATCAAGCCCCCTAAAGCTGGCGCAATCACAGGTGCTACACCATTAACTAGCATGAGCAGTGCTAAAAATTTAGTCAGTTCATTTCCACGATACATGTCACTAGCAATCGCTCTTGATATAACAGCTCCAGCGCCTCCAGTAAACCCTTGAATAAATCTAAGAAATACCATAATCCAAATATTTTCAACGAAGACAATACCTAAACTTGCTAAAGCAAATATAATCATTGATATAACTAGTGGTTTCTTTCGCCCAATACTATCGGATATTGGACCTACAATCAGATTACCTAACCCTAAACCTATCATAAACAAAGATAAAGTTAGTTGTGCATTAGCAGTAGTCGTATTAAAATCTTTTTTTAATTCTGGTAGCCCTGGCAAAAACATATCTATAGATAAAGCACCTATAGCAGTTAAAGCACCCAATATAATAATAAATAACGGTGAATTTTTCTTTTGCTTTTGCTCTATATCCATTATATTATCCCACCTTTTTAGGTTTCATATTTTTATGTATTGATTAAAATTTAATAAGTTGGAATAAAACATGCTTCAATATTACTCTAGCTTTCGAATTTTTAAACCACTTACTGAAATTTTAAGTTTGTGTTTCGTTCATTCTCTTATAAATGACTAGAACTGAGAAAAGCTTCATTTAATCACCTTCTCAGTTCAGTCTACAAATACTTATTTAGAATGAATGTTAAAGATACAATTTCGATCGCTACTCATTCATTTATTTTGAATCAACTAATTGAATATTACCCGTATCACTATCTTCTCTTAATTCATAATTAGTGATTTCATACTGCCCATTACTATTTAAATGTTGCACTTTAGTATTAATCGTGTTGCCTTTTTGACTAGCACTTACAACTTGTGGATTAATAAAAGCAACTGATTGGTTTAAATTGTTTTTTATAGACTTATAGATACTCGATTTATCTTTTAAAAATGTACTCACTAAATTGAAATCACTTTGTGAAATAGCTGAATTCAAAGTGAAAGAATAATTACTAAAGAAATTACTTAGCTTTGTTTTCAAACTATTTTCTTCCGCTTCTTTTTCCTCGATATAATCACTAATCTCTTCATCATCAAACTCTAATGTAGCACTATTAATATTACCTAAATCTCTTGCTTTGATTGTTTTTGTCTCTGCATGGAATGTTTTACCTTTTGCCTTACCTAGTGCAGAAACTGTAACATCTTTCGTTTGAGGATAAGGTCCATATTCTCTAGAACTGCTATATTTCATTTGTTTATCATTTATTTCAACTTTTAATGAGCCTTTGTCTAAATCACTTTTTCCTTTTAATTTGACTGTTAATAATGCTTCGTTGAAATTTTCATTTACTTCAACTGTGTTACTCTTTCCATATCTAAAGTCAAATTTAAGTTGACCACTAAACTCTCCATATTCTGTTTCTTTTTTAGCATCAACAGAATATATACCGGGGATATAAGTACCTAGTGAAGTCGTCTTATTCGCATCAGCAATAACTGTTTTCTTTTTTCCACCATCTTTAAATTCATATTTCGTATCCAATTTAGGTTTCACAATTGCCTTCTTTGTAGGAGCAGTGTAACTCATATTATCGAATATTAATAATCGTGTACCATCTTTACTTACACGTAAGTAGTTATTACCTGCACGCGTTTTTAAATTAATTGCCTCTTTAGAATCACTTTTATTGAGTGTTTCTACTGTAGATTTAATATCGCGCGCAAACTTCTTCATTCCAACTTCACTTCTAATATAGTCTATATATACACTTGCCTCATCAGAATCTATATGAGAATTTTTAGAGCTTAATAGCGTCGCTACTTTTTGTGAATCATTATTATCAATTGCATTAACTAAAATCTTTGTTTGCGCATTAGGTGAATTGTAATTTCTAACCAATACAAACACAATAATTAGTAAAACAATGATAAACGCAACGATAGCCCAAGGAATAAACTTTCTTATCCTAATATTAGATGTGTTGATTTGAGGGGAATTTATTTGATTGTCTTTATTGTCTAATTTATTCCCACAATTAGGACATTTGTTTAAGTTACTATCAATTTTCTGTCCACATTTCGGACATGTACTCATTTAGTCACCAACTTCCCCTCTACTAGAATATATTTATCGATTGATATTTTAATTTCAAATTAAGAATATGATTTCTATTATATAATAATCATTCTAGACCTTCATACTAATTTAAACTTTTGAATTAAATTTTTTTACTCTCTCATCTATTATATATAATACAGTTAAAGCTTTCTCAATATCTTTACTTGATAAATCAGCTACCATATCACTAACCATATCGCTAACTATTTTATTGTTTTCTTCAGTATATTTTCTACCTTTTTCCGTTAGAGCAACATATTTTAGTCGTTGATCAATATTGTTATTTGGCTTTTGTAATGCTACGAAGCCACTATCGATTAGTTTCTTGATACGTCGACTTACTGCTGCTTTATTAACACCTTGTTTTTCAATTATTTCAGTAATTGATAATACTTGATGATGGCTTAGCAATCTTAGAACATTGGATTGCTCCATTGAAATACCATACTTGCTTTGCTGATCTTTTAATAACTTTGCAGTTAAAGTATTAGTATCATCAATGAATTGCTTCATAAATTCGATGTGGTTTCTTGAAATTATGCTCATTACTTTACTCCTTGTTAAATAGTAATCAATAGCGTTTTACATACTCTGTTAAATAATATCAATAAACAATTCTCTTGAAAACCTCATTACTTTATTAATAGTTGCTAATTGGTAAGTTGTTCGATTACATTTATATATATAAAGAAATTAGAGGTATTCCTTATGATTGCAATTATCTTAGCTCTCGTTGTGTTATTGATTGTACTAGGTGTATTATTCAACGTGAAATGGCTTCTGAATTTAAGAATGTTTATTACAACTATTATATTATGTATGTTAATTTCTGTTTTGAATCTATTAACAATGACACTCCCTACTACACTAATAATAATCATGATTATTACTATGGGTGGTTTACTAGTGAAGCACAACCATCTTTTCTCCTTACAAAAAGGTCAAACTTTTTTAAATAAAATGACGAAACTTCTCATACTAGGAGTACTCTTTACATCGATTCTTGCATATCTTAGCACTATGCCTATTCCTATAATTAATGGTGTTTTCTTATGGCTAACTATGATTGCGATAAGTACTTGTTATGCATTATTGCTTTACATGTCTTGGTCATCAGCTTTAGGTCGCATCTCAACTCATAAGCAGTACGACTTAATTATGGTATTAGGAGCTGGAATCTTCACAGAAAAAGTTACACCAATGTTAGCCGAAAGATTAAATCGTGCACTTAGTGTATATCAACATCAAACTGACAAATGTAAAATAATTGTTAGTGGTGGTCAGGGGCCAGATGAACCCATATCTGAAGCATTAGCAATGCAGCGTTATTTAATACAACATGGGGTTCCCCAATCTAGTATTATTATGGAATCTCAATCTGCAAATACGTTTGAAAACTTCTATTATTCAAAAAAAGGCATACACAACCTATACTTAAATAGCCCCAATATACTTTGTGTTACGAGCCAATTTCATATCTTACGAGGAATGAAATTGGCGCATACGAATCGAATGAAAGTTGACGGTATAGGAAGTCACACTCCTTATCATTTTTTTGATGTCGCATTAGTGAGAGATTTCTTAGCACTAATGTATCAATATAAATTACTATTGACCATTTACTTTGCAGTTTTATTTTTTGCTTCTCTTTTCATTCTATTTTAAAAAAGCAGGAGTGGAACAGTATGTTTTGTTCCACTCCCGCAAAATGAATATAGCTGAGAGAAGTTTGATTATTTTGTGGTTTAAATGACACAACTAATTAAACTTTCTAAGTTTATTTTTTATAACTCGATTTTACCATCTTCAATTTCAATCACTCTATTCGCATATTCAAATAATCTTTTATCATGCGTAATCATAATACCAATCATATTTTTAGTTTGAACATGTGCTTTAATCATTTGCACAACAGATGTCGCTCTATCTGCATCTAAACTGGCAGTTGGCTCATCTGCTAATATGATTTTAGGTTCATTCATAAAAGCTCTCATTATAGCGACGCGTTGTTTCTCTCCTCCAGATAACATATGGGGATAAACATCTAAACGATGACTCAGACCTATCTCATTTAATAGTCTTTGTGCTTTATCTTTAGCCTCTTTACGCTTTATACCCGCTTCTTTAGCTACAATCATTAATTGTTCTCTAACTGTTAGATAAGGAACTAAATGAGATGATTGAAAAATAAAACCTATATCATTTAGTCTTAGACTTGTTTTATCTACTTCATTTGACAATAAATGCTCACCATTATACAAAACATCTCCACTAGACGGACTTAGTAATCCACCTAAAATATTAAGAAGTGTAGATTTACCAGATCCAGATGCGCCACTTAGTATGATGAATTCACCTTGATTCACATTAAAATTAATATTCTTTAATACTTCTGTTTGTGCATCTCCCTTGCCAAATGTCTTAGTAATGTGTTTGAGTTGTAATGCCATTATTCCATACCTCCAATTGCTTCTATAGGATCTACTTTTAGAACTTTTATAAAGGATAATAATGCACCGATTAACCCTACAATTAGAAATACGACTATCATTAATAACACCTGACTATAACTTAAATAAAATGGCATAGTTACAGGCATAAAGGCATTTAATATAAGTATGAGAGAAAATGCTAAAATAACACCTAACATTGTCGTTAAAATAATTTGTAGTAAAAGTGCAGTTAATAAATGTTTCGTTTTAATACCTATGGCTTTAAGAATGCCTATTTGAGGTATTTTTTGAATCGTCATCACATAGAAGAACGCACTTAAAACGATTGCTGTAATCACGAATAGACTAATAATCATTAAATTAAGTGGCATTTGTTCTGCTTGATAACTAGCAATGTTATCAGTTAATGTCTTTTCATTTACAACCTTGATGCCTTTAATTTGTTTAAGTGATTGTTTTTCATCTTTGTTGATTTTGTCAACCGGATAAAATGTTGATACTTGTTTATTTAATGACTTAAACGCTTCTTTATTCATTAATATCATTGAACTATGTGCGTACATTGACTCATTCATTATGCCGCTAATTTTATAGTCTTGATTATGTCCTTTAAAAGTTACAGTATCTCCAACTTTCAAGTCATTTCCAGTCAGTTTCTCACTAATAGCTATTTCATTCTGTTTTTTTGGATAATTACCACTTACAAGTTTTGGCGTAAGATGTTTAGGCGTATTTAGCGTGATGACATCTTGATCTTGTTGGTTTATTTTAAGTGTTTGCGTCCCCATTTGAGTTGCATTTTCATGAATGATATTCTCTATTTTGTTTTGTTGTGATTGGTTCAACTGAGAACTTTCTAACTTCGGTTCCTTATTATCTTCGACTATATAATGTTCAGCTGGCATATTATTTAAATATGATATATTTTCTCGTGCTAAGCCTTGAGCTAATCCACTAATAAATAACACCATGCTTCCTAATAGAAATATAATTAACATGATTAATGTATAACGAAATCTGTAAAATTTTATTTCTTTCCATGCTAAATTCATATTTAGTACCTCCCACTGCTATTTCAATACATAGTTTAATGACACATTGTGAACTGAATATGAACTTTAAGAAGAATTGTTTTCTGATATAGTTATTCATATAATCATTTTATGAATAATAAAGGAGTAAAACTAATGGTGAAGTGTTTAATAGTAGATGACGACTATAAGATATTACATTATGTATCTCAACATCTCGAAGCAGCCCAAATTCAAACCGTCACTCACGCAAGTGGTGAAAGTGCCATCGCGTACCTTGCAAATAATAAAGTCGACATTGCAGTTGTTGATATTATGATGACTGGCATGGATGGATTTGAATTATGTCAATTGCTTAAAAATGATTATGATCTACCTGTCATAATGTTGACGGCAAGAGATGCTTTGAGTGATAAAGAACGTGCATTTGTAAGTGGGACAGACGATTACGTTACCAAGCCTTTTGAAATAAAAGAATTGTTATTTAGAATACAAGCTGTGTTAAGACGTTACCAAATTAATTCTCAAGACATTATAAAGTTAGGAAATGTTACTTTAATTCAAGAGTATATGGAATTATCTGTCGACTCTAAAAATGTCAATTTGCCTACAAAAGAGTTTCAATTATTATTTTTATTGTGCGGTAAACCAAAACATATTTTCACAAGAAACACACTAATTGAGCGAATTTGGGGATTCGATTATGAGGGAGATGAAAGAACTATAGACGTTCACATTAAGCGACTACGTCATCGTTTAAATCAATTAAAAGCCACAATTGAGATACAAACAGTTCGTGGACAAGGATACAGGGTGATTACACATGTTTAAGACGCTTTATACACGTATTGCGATTTACACGATTACAGTCATTCTTTTTAGTGCTTTAGTCAGTTTTCTTTTTGCAAACGTGTACTATCATTTCAATTTAAAAGCACATAATGACGCAAAAATTATGCGTACTTTAGAAGAGGC
This sequence comes from Staphylococcus sp. HMSC069D12, assembly GCF_001810405.1. Classification (NCBI taxonomy): domain Bacteria; kingdom Bacillati; phylum Bacillota; class Bacilli; order Caryophanales; family Staphylococcaceae; genus Staphylococcus; species Staphylococcus sp. HMSC069D12. The sequence goes on along the minus strand of NZ_KV801114.1, from coordinate 179,349 downwards.
AAGAGCATTTCATACATCTTCAAATCAATCTGACACTCAATCATATTTTAAACATTTAGGAGATATGAACTATCAAATTATGATTGTAGATCACTCACATCATAAAACATTTTTTGGTGAACCATTCCGAAAAGACACTATTTCAGATTCAGCTATTAACCAAGTACTAAAAGGTAAAACCTACCATGGTATTAAAAATAAACCTTTCGAACTATTTATAACTGGCTTTTTTGATAATGAAACGGATAATACTGTGGGTATCCCTTTTAATCAAAATAATCAAAAACTTGCCGTATTCATGCGTCCTGATATAGGTGAAACATTTAGTGAGTTTCGCACTTTTCTTGCTGTTCTTTTAATATGCTTATTAAGTATATCTATCACACTCGTTATTGCATCTACATATTCAATTATTAAACCTATAAAAATATTGAAGCAAGCAACTGAACGTTTAATGCATGGTGATTTTAATTCACCAATTTATCAAAGTCGTCATGACGAAATTGGTACGTTACAATATCGATTTGAAGCGATGCGACAATCTTTAAAACAAGTAGATGATATGCGACAACACTTTGTTCAAAATGTTTCACATGAAATCAAGACGCCATTAACGCACATTCATCGTCTACTTAGTACGTTACAAAGCAATGTAAATCAAGGAGAGCGTGATCAGATTATTCACGAAATTCATGAAGAGGTTACTCATTTAAGTAATTTAACAAAAGAATTATTATTATTATCCGAACTAGATAACGCTACTCATCTAAAATTTGAAGATAATGTTCACTTTAAAGAATTAATAACTGACATCATTCGTCACGAGCAATATGGGATAGATAACAAACAATTAATGTTGATGTCTGATATAGATACGATTCATTTCCGAGGAAATAATCGTTTATTACATCAAGCATGTTCTAATCTCATTCAAAATGCAATTAAGTATTCTAATCCCAATAGTATGATTGATGTGAAATTATTTATTAACGAAGGAATTATTTATTTTACCGTTAAAAATGAAGGGCATACCATTCCAGAATCAGTGCAACCTCATCTATTCGATCGTTTTTATAAGCGTAATGCTGAGGATAATAGCAATGGATTAGGATTAGCAATTACTCAATCTATCATTCATTTACATCGTGGACAAATATCAGTAACTAGTAATGAACGTGACGGAACGACGTTTACAGTGACATTGCCTGAAACTAACTAATTAATTTAGTTAGATATTATTTTACAAAGCTAACCACTTACTTCAATATATCTACCATTTAATATTGTTCTAAAAATTTTCTATACATTTGTGGTTAAATGACGTTGAGGAGGCATTAGTCAAATGAAACTACGGTTACATATATCGCCCGAAGAAGATGAGAAGTATATCGCGATTCACGCACCTGAATTTGATGATGAAGTACAACAAGTTATTACAAATATTGAAGATTTGAATAGTTTAAAGCAACTCTATGGCAAACAAGATGACATGATCCATATTATAGAAATTCAAACCATCATTAGTTTTCGTACACATAAAAATCAAGTCATTGCAATTAGAGACGGCGAACAATTTAAATTGAAAGAACGATTATATGAACTTGAAGAAAAACTTCCTACTTCATTTATTCGAATTTCTAAATCTGAAATTGTAAATATTAATAAGATTAAAAAATTGCAATTAGAACCTAATGGTTTGATTAGAATTTATTTGCAACATATTGATTATACCTACTCCTCTAGAAGATATTTAAAATCCATAAAGGAGAGACTTTCATTATGAGAAAATTATATCAATTTGTTAGTATTTCTTTAGTGATAGGTTTAGCACTTTCTATCATTTTTAGTTATATCAATGCTGGCGGTGAATATTATCCAATTTCACCAGTTACAACACTAGGTAAGTTATATTATTCACACTTGTCTGAACCATTAGTAATGTTCATCGCCATTTGTTTGTGGCTTTTAATTGGTGCATTATTTTACTTAGCAAACTTTTTCTTTACGCACACAGATTGGAGCATCACACGTAGCACATTAATGCATTTTATATTGAGTTATGTTGGATTATTACCAATTGGTATTTTATCCGGATGGTTTTCGATAAGTGTTTCAAATATATTTATTTTTACATTCTATTTCATCATTATCTACATCATTATTTGGATTATAGAGTTTTTAAAAAGTAGAAAATATGTTTCTGAAATCAATAACCAATTAAATAAAAAATAATTACTAATGGAAAAGCTCCTTATAAAGCAAACACTTAAAGTGCAAACTTTATAAGGAGCTTAATGTTATTTTATATTGAAATGATACTTATTTTACATTTAAGTATTTTTGAATTTCTTTATTAACAGCGCGATAGACGTCCTCATGCTCTGTTAATTTAAGTCCGAAAGAAGGTACCATTTCTTTAATTTTCGGAATCCAATTTTTAAATTCATTACCATAACAACGTTGTAATAAATCTAACATAATATCTACTGCAGTTGATGCACCAGGTGAAGCACCTAATAATGCTGCAAGAGAACCATCATCAGATGTAATTACCTCAGTACCAAACTGTAACTTACCTTTACTATCTTCAGTATCTTTAATCACTTGTACACGTTGACCTGCAACAATAACCTCCCAATCTTCGTCTTTTGCATTAGGCACAAATACACGTAAATCATTCATACGATCTTCATGTTTTAACATAAGTTGTGATACGAGATATTTAGTTAGATCTATTTCTTTAACACCTGCTGATAGCATTGTTAATAAATTATTAGGTTTAACTGAACGTATTAAGTCTAAATTTGAACCTGTTTTTAAGAATTTAGGTGAAAAGCCTGCAAATGGACCGAATAATAAAGCACGTTCACCATTTACAAATCGTGTATCTAAATGAGGTACCGACATTGGTGGTGCACCTACACTTGCCTTACCATAAACTTTAGCATGATGTTTTTCGATAACGTCTTTATTAGTACAACGTAAGAACAGACCACTTACTGGGAAACCACCGATATGTTTTGATTGCTTGATACCTGTTTTTTGGAGTAACGGTAAACTTGCACCGCCGGCCCCAATAAATACAAATTCTGATTCATACGTATGACTTTGTCCAGAATTAAGATCTTTAACAGTCACTTTCCAGTTTCCATTATCTATCTTCTCAATATTTTCAACTTCTTGTTTATAAGAGACTTCTACATTTCTTTCTTTTAAATTAGAGATGAGTTTTTTTGTTAACGCACCAAAGTTTACATCTGTCCCACTTTCATCACGAGATAATGCAATTGGAACATGTGATGTTCTTCCTTCAACCATTAAAGGTACCCATTCTTTAATTTTTTCACGATCTTCAGTAATATCCATTTTTTCAAATAGTATATTTTCTTTTAATGCTGCCACTCTGTTTTTAAGGAATTTTACATTGAAGATACCTTTTACGAAACTCATATGTGGCACTGATTGAATGAAGTTAGATGGATTTTCTAATTGTCCAGTTCTTACTAAATGTGCCCAAAATTGCTTAGATACTTGGAATTGTTCATTGATTTTAATTGCTTTTGAAATATCAACAGAGCCTTCTTTGCCTTCTTTAGTATAATTCAATTCACAAAGTGCAGAATGCCCTGTGCCAGCATTATTCCAAACATTTGAACTTTCTTCACCAGATTGTTCTAATTTTTCAAATATTTTAATTTCTTTGTCTGGAGATAATTCTTTTAATAACGTACCGAGTGTTGCGCTCATTATACCGCCACCTATTAAGATGACATCTGTTTTGCTATGTTCTGAACTCATAACAATACAGTCCCCCTTTTTTTCACATCTTTAGTCGATAGGAAATTGATCTTGGCTTAATAAATTAAAACGCTTTCTTTATTTATTAAAATTTTTAATATTAACTTTACGCAGAACGTAAATCGACTTTTTTAATAACTAGTTTAATTATATACATAATCGTTCTATGAAAAAAGTGTTAACATAAAGTTTTCATCTTTTATCTAGAATAAAGGATAGACACCTAATATCTTAGTTAGCATTGGCTATTACTATTAGACACATCTCAGAAATGCTATAATTTTCTATTATGAATTATTTGAGGTGTAACTATGAAATCATTCACATTTTTCATGCATAATATTTATGCATTAGGTGGAACAGTTAAAGCAGTTTCTGAATTAGCTAATACACTTGCTGACAAAGGACATCACATAGAAATTATTTCTGTGTTTCGAGCTCAAGACGAGCCTTACTTTGAAATAAATGACAAAATAAAAATAAAGACATTAGTAGACTACCGTTTAAAACTTCAGAACACTAAAGCAATAATGATGAATCGTTTAAATAAATATACTTCACTATTGAAACCAAAAGAAATAAATCAGTTTGAGCCGGGGTTAAATCAATTTTCCAAATATGTAGAACATAAAATGATTAAAGCAATTAAAAAAGTAGATACAGATGTACTCGTAGGTACTAGAGCGAGCTTTAATATTTTAATTTCAAAGTATCATTCAAACGATGTCATAACTGTGGGAATGGAACATATGAACCTACATGCTCATCCAGAAAATTATCAACAAGATATACTCACTGCCTATCACAACATAGATTTAGTCACAACGCTTACTCAACAAGATCAATTGAATTACGAGCAACAAATCGACACACCTGTTTATACAATTCCAAATATCATCAATCCAGTAAAACATGCTACTAAGAAAGAAAATATCATTATTAGTGCAGGTAGATTAGAATTTGAAAAAGGGTTTGATATTTTAATAGAAAGTGTTCGCCGTATTCAAAACGACCTTAAGCGATTGAATTTTAAAGTAGAAATATACGGTGATGGTCAAGAGCGTGAACATTTGCAACAATTAATTAATCAGCATCAATTAAATGATTTAATTACTATCTATCCTGCAACTCAACAACTTAATACCAAATTATCTAACAGTAAAATTACTGTGGTTCCGTCGAGAAATGAAGGCTTTGGTATGGTTTTATTAGAAGCTATGGCTCGAGATAATATTGTTATCAGCTTTAAAGATATACTTGGACCTGGTAGCATTATTAATCATAATTCCAATGGCTATTTAGCCAATTATGGTGATGCTGGTTCATTAGCAAAATATATAGACATCGCTATGAATCACGTCGATGAAGCTAGTCAGATGATCAATGAAGGACATGTTACTTTGAAACAATATACGCCTAACACGGTTTATGAAAAATTTATGACCGCAATTAATAACGTTTAATTCTACTTATAATTATGTTTATTTATGGGGACTGCTATGAATATTGAAAAAGCCCGTAAACGAATTTTTACAATTCATTTACGGGCAATTTTTGAAATAATTATGTCTTAGAATAATATTGTATATTAATTACAGAATTAGAGATAAGATAAATGTCCAAATACAGATGAAGATTAGTAATCCAACACTGTAACGTAATGTCATTTTAAGTAATTCTGATTCTTTACCTACTTCTTTAACAGCAGCAGTCGCAATTGCTATTGATTGAGGTGAAATTAATTTCGCCGCTACACCACCCACTGTATTTGAAGCTACTAGTAATGAACCACTTGTTCCAATTTGTTGTGCAACTGAAGCTTGAATTGGTGCGAATAATGAGTTGTTATTAACAACTGATCCTGTCATAAATACGCCTATCCAACCTAAGATTGGTGATAACACTGGGAACACGTTTCCAGCTTTAGCAATACCTTGACCCATTGCTGCACTTAAACCACCATATGTAGTGATTTTTGAGATTGCTAAGATGAAACAAATTGTTAAAACTGGTAACCATAGTTCTTTAAAAGTTACACCGAATAAACGTCCTGCATCTCCGAAACTTACTTTCTTAGCCATTAATATTGTAATAATAATTGTAATTAAAATCGCAGTACCAGTTTGACCAATAAAATTGAAACTTAACATAATTGGTTTATGAGCGACTTCACTGAAAGTACCTGGTAAATTAAAGTTAAGCACTAATGAAGATAATTTACCATTTGGTAAGAATAAGTTTTTAAAGAATGGTGCGCTCCAAATCATAACTACAACTGTTAATATAACAAATGGACTCCATGCATAGATAATTTCTTTTGCATTGTGATGTTTCGCCGGTTCAGGTTCCACATCTTTCTGTACTCTGAAAATATGTTTTGGTTGGAATTTTCTAGAGAATAAAGCTAAAGCTCCCATAGTTACTAATGGTGGGATAATATCAGCTAATTCAGGTCCGTTAAATACTGTTAGTAAACCTTGTAATACTGTATACGTAACAGATACAACTAAGATAGCAGGTAATGTTTCTTTTACACCTTTTAAACCATCAATGATAAAGATAAGTAAAAATGGTATAAAGAAGTTAATAATTGCTAATGTTAATGTAGATGTTTGAGATACGCCCATTGCGTGAACGCCACCTGGTAAGTGTAGTGTATCTACAACACCTACTGGAATTCCTATAGCACCAAAAGCACCTGAAGCAGCATTTGCTACTAAACATAACATTGCAGCTTGTAAAGGTCTAAAACCTAATTGAGCAAGTAATAACGCACAAATTGCAATCGGTACACCAAAACCAGCTGCACCTTCTAAAAATGCATTAAATGAGAAACCAATGAGTAATAATTGTATACGTTGGTCTTGTGAAATACTTGTAATACTGTCTTGAATCGTATTAAATTGACCAGATTCTTGAGTGATTTTATAAAGTAATACTGCCATCATGACAATATAACCAATCGGAATAATACCTTGATAGAATCCTTCTACAACACCACCTGTTGCAATGCCAAGTGGTAATTTGAAGAACGGGATAGCAATAAGTAATGTAACAACTAACGTTGTGATAGCTGCATAGATACCTTTCATTTTAAAAACGGTTAAGCATAATAAGAATAGAATAATAGGTACTGCGGCTATTAAACTAGATAATACCAAATTATCAAATGGATTAAATGTTTGAACTAACATAATTCTGACTCTTCTTTCCTTTAGTTTGTATTAATGATCACTCTAGCGATATTGACAATTGAAGTTTGACCATACTTCTAATTGTTATATTGTTTATTAGTTTGTCGACAAGTTAATAATGCTAGATTTCACAAATTTATATCTTGTGAACTTTTTCACAATAAAAATATACCATCTTTCTACTTAAATGACAATACTATATAGTACTTTTTATAAAATTTTTGTTAAATTTTCAACAAAATAAAATCCCACTATTTTTCAATGAAAATTTCCAAACATTTCAATTATATAATGATGTAATTTTTGTAAATATGAATTTTTTTTAGTCACATGGTAAAATATATTTAAGAAATTTAAGAGTTAAAGGACAATGTATGATGATTAAACAAATAAATATTTCTAACATGCGCCATCTTGCATTACAATTAAACAAAGCCAAATCAGCTGGTTTTTCACATTTCATTCCTTATTCAAATGATATTAAAATCAATCATGATATGTTGGAAGCTATAGACTTAACACATAATTCAATAGCAGTAGATTATACTTTAAATGGTTTATATTTAAATGACTGTCGTTATTTTGGTGAAAATACATTAACATTTTTATCATGGATGAAAAATATTAACCACTATCCTAATATTATTTTCAATATTGAACGTGCTTTATTACATTTATCTAAGTATAACATTAAATCTATTATGGATTTAGCCGTCATTTCTGTTTTAAAAGACGAAATTGATATAGACAATCACGTCGTTTTTAATTTCATCAATGAATGTCGCACTAGCCATGCTTTCTGGGCATCATTAGATACTTTTGATATTAAAAAAATAAATCATTTTGATTTGAACAAATTGGCATACATTCATGGTCACTCTATACCTTACAGTAAATTCAAATATCCTGGTAAAGAAGAAGAAATGCGATTTGTGGATAGTTGGCTTGTTACAACTAAGTTTAAATTACCAAAATGGCTATATAACAAAATGCAAAATCATGCATTAAACAAACATCGTAATCTAAGCTATGTATATGATAAAGATTCTTCAAAAGTAAAAAACCATGTTGTTTTTTTAGGTTTTGATTATGGTTATAGAGGCAATTCTAAGTATTTATTTAATTATTTTGTGAAGAGAAATCCTACCACTGAAGCTTATTTCATTACTAACGATAGACGTGGACCATACTTTTTACCTACTGATGCTGAGAATAATAAAGAACTTATTGAAACAGCAAAAATTGTAGTCATTGAAAGTTATATTCCTGATGAATTCAAACCAAATGGTACAGTTATTCAATTGTGGCATGGGACCCCAATTAAAAAATTATTCTTAGATAGTAAAGAACCAGATCAAAATAAAAATATTTATAATTACAAAGCACGAAAGTATAATAAATGGCTCAAACAAGATTATCTTTTAACAGATTCTGAATCAGCTGAGGGATTATTTGAAACAGCCTTCCCTAATCAACATACTCAAATGATACCTTATGGTTATCCAAGAATTAGCTATTTACTACATTATCAGAATGATAAAAATCATCAGAAGAAAATTAAAGATGCATTAAATGTTGATCGAACAAAGCCAATTTTATTGTATGCACCAACATGGCATGCGACAAAAGATTCAACTGAATTGATGTCGATTTCACCAGAATTATTAGAAGAATATCACGTCATTTTTAAAGGTCACATAGAGGATGACATGACACTTCCAGAAGGTGCAATTGAAGCGCCAAATCATATTGAAACGCAAGATTTATTATTAATATCTGATGTCGTAATTACCGATTATTCTTCAATTATCTTTGATGCTTTAACTATTGGCAAAAAAGTATGTCTCTATACACCAAATCATTCATCATATCAGCAAGAGCGTGGTGTTTATGATGATGTTGTGGAAAGTTTATCTAAAGTTTGGTATACAGATGAAGATTTATTACACAATAACTTAATCCATCATACATTAACTGATATTTCAAATCATCAACTCGTGAACCGTAATAACACCTCACTAAAAAGACTAACTCAACTTATGCGAGATATTATCAATAATAAATAAACATTATATATAGCCTGGGACATAATTCAATGCCTCAGGCTACATATATATTGGCAGTAGTTGACTGAATTAAAAGCGCACTTGTAACAAGCTTTTTTAATTCTAGCCAACTTTACCAAGGGATGGTGCCCCGAACCCCAACTCCCCTATTTTATTAGACCAAGCTTTATTCGTTCTATAGCTAAACTTCTCTTTCCATTATTAAATCTATATCGACTACTTCACCTGTTATAAATTCATGTTGTCCAGTGACTTCAAAGCCGTGCTTCTTATAGAATGATAATGCTTGTTGATTATGTTCCCATACACCTAACCAAACTTTATTTTTATTTAGTTCTTTCGCTTTATCAAGAGCCAATTGAATAAACTTTTGTCCTCTTCCCCCACCTTGATAAGTCTTGTAGAAATAAATTCTTTGAATCTCCAAGTAATCTACACCTTTAGGTTCAGTTTGAGCATTACCGACATTAAGTTTTAAATACCCTGCAATCTGATCATTCACCTTGTAAAAATAATGAAATGAATTAGGATTATTTAATTCATTTAACAACACTTTTTCATTATAGCTTTCTTTGAAAAATTGATTAAAATCATCATCTGAATATTCTCCTTCAAACGTGTCATAAAACGTTGTCTCAGAAATTTGTCGTAAGTCACTCACATCCATATTTTCAATCATTGTTATATATTCACTCATCATTCTTACCTCCTAAAATACCGCTCATTATCCATTTATTATTTTGTAACTTATTCCCTATTAACATGCCCCTATGCATTAAATTCGTTTTATTTGTGAACAGAGTAAATTTCTATTGATAATATTTATCAATAAGTATAAAGTATAGATGATATTATTAACAATAATGAGTGAGGTTATCAATATGTTTGTATTAGGAATTACAGGACCGACAAGTTTAGTCGTTATTAGCATAATTGCATTAATTATTTTTGGACCTAAAAAATTACCACAATTTGGTCGAGCAATTGGTAGTACTTTGAAAGAATTTAAATCTGCAGCAGAAAATATAGATACAGATGAAAGTCATGATACTCCCAGTAAAGAGTCAAAACAACAACGAGAACACATTAAATAGTAATACACTTCTAGGACACTTTGATGAACTACGATCGCGTCTCGTCAAAGTGTTCATCGCTTTTATTGTTGCAACGATAATCGTATATGTATCATCACATTGGTGGATGAAACTATTTATACACTATATTAAACGTGCACATGTAACACTACATGCATTTTCATTTACTGAAATGATTCAGATTTACATTATGATTATCTTCTTTATAGCGTTGTGTTTAATTATACCTATTATGTTTTACCAATTATGGGCTTTTATTGCACCTGGCCTCCATGTTAATGAACGGGGATTTATTATTAAATATAGCTTATGGTGTGCACTGTTATTTATAATTGGAGTAGCATTTGCGTTTTTTATAGGATTTCCATTAATTATAAATTTCTCTTTAATATTATCTGAAGTTTTAAGTATTGAGCCTGTTATTGGTTTTAAAGCCTATTTGCATGAGTTAATACGATGGTTGCTAATTTTTGGTGTTCTTTTTCAACTCCCAACATTATTTATGGGTCTAGCTAAATTTAACCTAATCAATGTTAATGAACTAAAACACTATCGTAAGTATATTTATTTTGGTTGTTTTGTGGTGGCGAGTATTATTGCCCCACCAGATATTACTTTGAATTTATTATTAACATTGCCTTTGATTATTTTATTTGAATTCAGTATGTTTATCGCAAGAATTTCACAACGATCATAATAACTAATAAACCTCGAGTACTTGTTATTCCCACAAGTCTCGAGGTTTTATTTTACTATTCATGATAATTAGTTTGGATTAGTATTCTTTTGTTTGTTTTGGCGATTTTTTAAAATGAAGAACACAATGAACACTATATATATTAATTGAGCTACTATTGACTCAATATTAGGATAAAATCCTATAAAACCAATTGTAGGTAAACCTTCAATACCATGTTGCGGAAGTGTGCCTAACAATTGTAGTTTTTGAACACTTACACCAAGCATTTTGAATGCCATAATAAAAATTAAAATTGAAAGTACTCTAAAGATGTAATAAATTGGAATAAGTTTCACTATAAATCTAAATAATAATGCGAAGATAATTAAAATTACAATCGCTAAAGCAATACCAATAACGAAGTCCATTGTTGTAATACTGCCTATCATACCCATGTAGAAAATAATCACTTCTACACCTTCACGTAAAACAGAAATCAATCCAATTGTACCTAACAATACTAGATTACCGTTACTAATAGCGTTTTGATACATATTTTGAATCATATCATTCCAACGTTTTGCACTTGATCGTCTATGCATCCAAATACCAACGATATACATTAGAACCACTGCAATTATTCCTAGTGTTGCTTCCATTCCCTCTCGTAGTAATCCATTATTGCCTAGCGTTTGTATGAATACAACTGCTAACGTAATACTTAGTATTAAGCCTAATATTGAACCACCGATAACACTAGCTGTACCTTTATTATCTTTAACATTACATGTCATTGTAGTTAATGTCATAATGACCAACAATACCTCTAAACCTTCACGTAAAAAGATAATCATAACATCTACAAATGTATAACCGTCTTGACCAACAGTGTCTTTGATATCATTGTTGATGTCTTTTAATCCGTCTTTAACGCGATCTTTGTTACTCTGGTCTAGAATACTTTGATAATACGGTATTTTATCTTCAATTGTAGTATATAATGAACCGTTTTTTGTTTGAATTTTCCCTTCAACATATGGCCAAATTTGAACAAATTTAGATAATGCCGCATCAGTTTGATCTAAATTATTATCTTCTATCCCTTTAATCGCTTTATCTAACTCATCATTTAGTTGCGTTACTTTATATTTATCATTATCTGAGCTGGATTGTTTTTGATCGACCGTATCAATACTTGATTTGAAGGTTGTCCAGGCATTGTCAACTTTCTTAGTATCTAAAGGTTCTTTTTGGATAGCAACACGTAGTTGCATTAAGTTCACTTCAATTTGTCCATATTTACCTTCATCATAATTTCTTATGGCTGTTTCATGAGTCGTCCAAATTTGATTTAAACTATTGTTAATAGATTGTAGCTCTGACTCATTTTTACTTTTGATTGCTTTTTTAATAGGATCATCTTTTGCAGCAACTTGTTGCTTCAATGTTTTAATTTCACCACTGATATCTTTGGTAGAAACTGCATCTTCATAAGCGATTAATGATTTAGTTAATTGTGATAATTTATCAGCTTTAGCATTCATTGAAGAGGCTTTATCTACCGCTTCAAGTTTTGACTTTACGTCTTTACCTTCTTTGTTATCTTTAATGTTTAAAGATTTTACTTTTTCTTCAATATCAGCAAGTGCACTTTGTTTTTCTTTATTACTTTTACCTTTATCTTCTATAGTTGATTTTGCATCAGTTATCGCTACATACACATCACTTATTTTGCTATCATCTGCAGCATTTACTTGATGTGCTGGGACAATTCTAATAACCGTGAGAATAAGGACTAGCGCAACGACTAATTTAGTTAAATAAGGTTTCACCGATATAGCCTCCCTTTTTTACACCTGGTAACACAAGGAAGGATGCAGAACCTCGATGCGTAATATATTCATTTAACTTATCACTGTGTCCTAAATTGTTTTGAATATCAATAAATTGTTGAGTTGCTTTTTGGAAACAAATAAACATTAATCCTGTTTCCAACGCCCCCGTTTTGGCATTTGTTCCATCATTATAATTATATGCACGTCGTTTGATTGATGTTTTCACTTCACGTGCTAGACGCGCATGCGCATTTGGATCGATAACATATTGACCACTGCTATCTTTAGCGTCTAAATCTATATTGTCGAATTCTTTTTTACCGGTTAATGGTGCTCCGGATGCTCGTTTACGTCCGAAAGTAGCTTCTTGCTCTTCTAATGATGTACGGTCCCATGTTTCTATATGAATTTGAATGCGTCGAATAATGCAATACGTTCCATTTTTAGCCCAACCGTCGTCAATGAAGACATACTTTTTAAGCTCGTCATTTTTACGAGGATTAACTGTACCATCTTTAAATGCCATTAAATTTCTAGGCGTTTCTTCTAGTTTGCCAGAGACAAAACCATTTTGTGACCATTTCATTTTAACAACATCTCTAAATGGTCGAATTAAGTTGTGAATCGCATGGAATGTTACTTGTGGATCATTTGAACACGCTTGAATCATGATATCTCCATCACTGTATTCATCATCTAATTGGTCATTAGGAAAATGTGGTAAATCTTTAAATCCATATGGGATTTTTGATGACATACGAATCTTTTTCAAAAATGATTTACTAATACCGTATGTCAATGTTAATTTACTAGCGCCTAATCCAATTGATTCTCCAGTATCCACAGGAGGTAATAATACATTTTGACTATCTTTTTCAGCAGGTGCACCATCAGTCATATTGACTGACATTTGCGTCCACTTCTTAAACATGTCTTTAATCGCTTGTTTATCTTTAGTCTTTAACTCTAATGCAACGAAGTTACAATTTTTTTGTGTCGGCGTTGTAATACCTGCTTGTACACGTCCATAAAATTCAAATGCATCTTTATCTTCATTCTCAGGCGTATCGAACATCGATTTAAATGAAAAAATACTGCCTGCCCCACTAGCACCGATAACCACACCAGCGCCACCTATTCCTAACATTTTTAGAAAAGAGCGACGAGATACTTGGTCACTTTGATTATGATCTACTTTACTCATTCTGTAACCACAGCCATTTTACTTAGTGGTTCACCAAGTGAATTCACAGCATCTGATAGAGCTTTTCTATCTTCTTTAGTAACTGCACTATAATCTTTGAAGCCATCACCGTCTTTATACTTGTCTAATAGTTGGTTAACTTTATCAAAGTTCTTTTGAATATCAGCACTTAATTTTTTATCTTTTTTATTTAACTCGGGTTTAAACAATTCGTAGATTTTTTGTGCACCTTCGATATTAGCTTTAAAATCGTATAAGTCTGCATGTGAATAAATCTCTTCTTCACCTGTAATTTTTGAAGTTGAAACTTCATTTAATAAATCAACTGATCCTTGTAACATTAATTTAGGAGTAATATCTAAAGTATCTGCTTTGGCATCTAATTCTTTAGCATCTTTTAATAATTGATCAGCATCTTTTTTAGTTGTTTCATCTATTTTATTATCTTGATAAAGTGATTTCTCAATCTTATGATAACCTGTCCATTGATCTTCTTTTTTCTCTTCTTTCATATCTGCTAAACGAGCATCAATCTTAGGATCTAAATCACCAAAAGCTTCCGCAACAGGTTCTGATCTTTCATAATACATACGTACTTTAGGATATAATTCTTTCGCTTTATCCATATCATCTGCTTTTATAGCTGCAACAAATTTTTCAGTTCCATCCAAGAATTTATCAAGTTGACCATCTGTATACTTTTCATATTCTTTAGTTGCTTTTTGTAATGCTGCTTTGTTATCCCCTTTACTACTCTGCGATTGCTTATCTTTATTACTATTATCGTCACTATGACTATTGTTGCCACAAGCCGCTAAAAATAAAGAAGATGCTAATAAAATAGTTGGTATTTTTTTCATTATGTATTCACCTCAATATAGTTTAGAAGATTATCATTTGAAGATGAATCGTGTAATTATGTATACATCATATTTAACACCAACTTAATATCGTTGTTATGTCGTCTTTTATATTCATATAAACACTTTTAATTTTTCAATTGATAATCATTATCAAATTTATTATAGATTTAGCCCAATAAAGTGTCAATAACAATTCAAATACATTTTTAAATAAAAATTTTTTTATTTTTTGAAGCCAAGAGACTTTTAATTTACCTTTTATTTATAAGGCTTTAAAGCATACAATTGGTTTATTAAGGGTATAAAATAAGCACTAATACAATATATAAAGGAGTCACATAATATGAGTAATCAATTTAAAGCTTTTTTAGTGGATAAAAACAACGATGGAAGCGTTAATAGTGACTTTACTCAGTTAACAACTGATGATTTACCTGAAGGTGAAGTCTTAATCAAAGTTCATTATTCAGGTATTAATTATAAAGACGCATTAGCTACAACGGATAATAATCAAATCCTTAAATCTTATCCTATGGTTCCTGGTATAGATTTAGCTGGTACCGTTGTTGAATCAGAAGATCCAACAATTAATGAAGGTGAAGAAGTCATTGTAACAAGCTATGATATGGGTGTAAGTCATTATGGAGGATTTAGTGAATACGCACGTGTAAATTCCGATTGGGTAGTTAAATTGCCTGATAATATGACTTTAGAAGAAGCTATGATTTATGGTACAGCAGGCTATACTGCCGGTTTAGCTATTGAAAAATTGGAAAAAGCTGGTTTCATGACACTGGAGGGCGGCAAAGTACTTGTACGTGGCGCATCTGGTGGTGTAGGCGCATTGGCAGTGCTTATGCTTTCTAATTTAGGATATAAAGTAGTTGCTAGTACAGGAAACAAACATGCCGGTGACAAACTAGAAGCTTTAGGGGCGAATGAAATTATTGATCGTATTAAAGATAATGATGAAAAGCCATTAGGTTCAAGAACTTGGCAAGCTGCCATTGACCCTATTGGAGGAAATGGAACACCTTTTGTCACTAATCGTATAGATAATAATGGTGGTGTCGCGCTAATTGGCTTAACAGGTGGTGTTTCTTTTGATACAACTGTCTATCCATTTATTTTAAGAGGCGTAAGTCTAGTTGGTATAGATTCTGTATTCACACCAATGAAATTACGTGAACGTGTTTGGAGACGTTTAGCAACTGACTTAAAATCTGACAAACTTCATGATATTAAAAAAGTCATTTCATTTTCAGAATTACCAGATGCGATCTCAACTGTTTTAAACCACGATAATTTCGGTCGTATTATTATTGATTTTGATGCATAGTTAAATCGAAAAAACCACTAGGACAATCCAGTCTCAATATCATAGAATGAAACAATATAAATACATGTTCTTCTATGATTTCGATTTGTCCTAGTGGTTTTTATAATTAAAACACGATATACATGCCACCTGATTTTGGCTCAGTAGTCTTGAATCCAAATTTTTCGTATAGTTTGTCAGCTGGATAGTCTGCTATCAAACTAACATAAGTTCCCTTTTCAGCTACGGAATTAATATATGCCATTATTTTTTTCAAAATAAGCCTACCATAGCCTTGTCCTTGATAATCTGGATCAACGGCTATATCTACAATTTGAAATGTCGTTCCACCATCACCTATAACTCTGCCCATTCCAATCAATTGTTGATTTTCATAAATCGTAATATTGAAACAGCCATTTGGTAAACCGTTTCGAGCTGCAGTTTCTGATTTAGGGCTCATTCCTGCTTTAACTCTTAAGTCACAATACGCTTGAGCCTCTGGTGGCTCATTAGAATATCTAATCATTATTTTCTATCCCCTTAATATAATCTTATAAATATTGATTAATAACTTTTTTATTTGATTCTTTGAATACATCATTGTGACTTGAAACATATCCTTCTTTGTATGCATCAGGGTCAATGTAAGTTTTAGCTAAGTTTGCTGCATTTCCAGCATCACTAAACGCGCTAGCAATGAGGTGTACTTTGGCATCATGATGTACGATATCCCCACAAGCAAAGATACCAGGAATATTTGTTGTCGTGTTGCCAAAGCCTTTAACACGATATTCATCATATAAATCAAGTTTAGATGTACAGTCTTTAAGTAGTGGATTCTCATGATCAAAGCCATGACTAACAATAACATCATCAAACGCTTGTGTCGTAACTTCTCCAGTCTCAATATTTTCAAGTTTTACTTCTTTAATACATTTACATTTATTGTCACCTATTAACTCTTTAATTTGTGTTTTAGACAACAGGTTCACATTTAACGCTTTAAGTACACTTATCATTGCTTCATAGCCTTTAATGTCTGATTTTCTATAAACAAGTGTAATCGAATTTGCAATATTAGCTAAATCTCTTGCCCAATCTAAAGCAGTGTTACCCCCACCAGAAATTAGAATATCTTTTCCCTTAAATTTTGAGAAAGATTGCACAACATAATGTAAATTTGTTAAACGATAACGCTCTGCATCTTTAATTTGAAGAGGCTTAGGATTAATAATCCCTCCGCCGACAGCAAATATTACAGCTTTTGAGTCATAAATTTTTCCGCTATCTGTTTCTACTTCAAAGTGTCTTTCTTCTATTTTGCGTATATCTGTTACACGTTCGTTCAAATTAACTTTAGGGTTAAAATGTAAGCCTTGGTTAATCATATCTTTAATGATTTCATTGCATGGTTTAGGCGCTACACCACCAATATCCCAAATAATCTTTTCTGGATAGATTTGCATCTTTCCACCTAATTTATCTTGTACGTCAATGATTCGCACAGACATTCCTCGTAAACCAGCATAGAAACTCGCAAATAATCCAGCAGGTCCACCACCAATAATAGTTACATCTTGCATTGTAAAACCTCCCAAGATTATGTCCCGTTTCGAATGATAATTATTATCATTATTTTGCCTTAATTATACTATATGTGCATATATTATTGAAGAAACTCATATTTTAATTGCAATTCTACTTTTATTAGCTAAAAAAAGACTTTTCACCAATAACACGATTGTGCTATTAAAAATGAAAAGTCTCACTTCAAATCGATTAATCTCTTGGTTCTTTGATTGCTGCTTGTCGAATTAAGAAAAATAACAATAATAATCCTGCTAGCATTCCTGTATGACCAATACCTGCAAATCCAGCAAATGCTTCTGGAGAAAAACTTTTTCCTAATACTTGGAACGTTCCTTTCGTTACCATCATACCAATGGTTGCGATAACACTAATGTTATAAACGATGAAGAACCAGTTAAATAAATAGTAACTACTTAATTTAAATACTTTTTCTAATGGTATCAGTATTAAAAACATAAACATACCTAAAATAAGTGTATGCGTATGTACAATAGATAATTGTGTATCACCCGTAAAATGATGTGCTTTTGTCAATTCTCTATAGTAGAATCCGCTGAAAAGTCCTAAGATCATATAGACCAAAAATGCATATAGTAATCGTCGCATAAACAATACCTCCCTCACATTAATATTATAATTTATTATCATCAACTTTACAGTGACAATATTTGTAATATTGAGTCACTTGTTAATAAATAGAATTATGAGAGTGAGGGACTTTAACTGAGTCAAACTTGATATATAATTCAATTCAGTTAAATAAGTTATGCCTATTTACAAAGAGACTTGTTCCTAGCTTCACTTGTAATATTATTTATTTCTTGAATGTTTAAATAATGCGACTAATGATAATATAATTGCGATGATTGACACGATCCATAAAGCAATTGAACCGCTTGAAGAAGTTTGTTCACTAGCAGTATCTTTTGATTTTTCATCTTTTACATCTATTGCATTAGCATTCTTTTTAACTTCTAACGTAGGCGCTGGGTGTTCGCTATTTTCTTTTCCAGTCCATTTAACTTTATCATCGTTATCATAGGTTTGAATTGCTTTAAATGCATACTTGCCTTCATCTTTAGGGCTGGCTACAACAATTGGAAAATCCATAAATTCATCTGGCCCAATTCCTTTACCTTTAGCAGTCCAAATAATTTTAGTAATGTTACCTTTTTTATCTTTATCTAATTTATACTTATAGCCCTCTATTGGTTGTATATTAACAACTTGAACTTCTTTTGGAACTTCTAATTCTATTTTTTCAGTATGCTCTTTTTGTTCTACAGGAACTCTAACATCTACTTTTTCATAAGATTCTGGGTCAACTGCTTTTGGGTTTAAAGTAACATGCGCATCTGCTACTTTAAAGAAACCTAATGTAAAAAAGAGTATGAAACTTGTAGCTAATAATTTTTTTATCATCTTTTTTCTCCTTCTATGGAATACTGATTTGGCTCATAATTACTCCGACTAAAATAAGTAATATACCAATTAAAACTTCTATAATTAATGAAGATTTATTTACTCTATTACGTTTATTGAGTGCACGTGTTGTTTGCAATAATCCCAATAACATCATTATTAAAGTACCAAAAACTTTAAATAATAAGAATACCGTCCAAGTTTGCATATTTGTCCAAATTGACAAAATCTTCGTTTGATCAATAGACATTAATACACCTGAAATAATGATTATTGCTACCGCAGCAGCATTAACTTTAAATAATATTTCTCGCAATAATTCTACGGCATCTTTTTTACGTGTAAATACTGAAATCAATAAATAGCTTAATGCACCTAACCATAAACTAATACCTATTAAATGTAGTGTTCTTAGTATGATGGACCATAATGGTACGCTTTGTGACCATGCATGTCCTGACATACTCATAGCTAGAATCATTGCAATCGATACAATCCAGTACCATGATTTCTCCATGTTTCTTAAGACGAATAAACCACTTAAAACAATTAAAGCAATGACACTTAATATGTAAGGGAATTGTGTTATTGCACTAGGCTCAAAGGATAATATTGCATCTAATATATCCGAAGACAATGTCATCAAATAAAGTACAAGTGACATCAAGTATGCCATCATCATTATTAAAGACACTGCAACATGTCTAGGAAATACATCGAATGTAGATAGGTTATTACGTCGTGCAATACCATTTAACCAATATAGACCTACAAGAATAATCGTTGCACCTTCAGCTATGTATCTGAATAATCCAAACCAGAAATTAGGTGTTTCGTAAAATGCTGGAGATGTATCAACACCGTTAGCTGTCTTCTTACCTACTGAGAACTCAAAACGATCACTAATCTCATGACCGTCAGCAGATACTGTATGCCATTCTAATTTCTGTGTCCCTTGTTGAACTTTATCAGTAGGAAATGTAAGTGTCTTAGAATGTCCGGTTGTTGTAGGATCTATATCCCCTACTTTATTCCCTTTATCATTATATATTGTGATGCCTGAGTATTCAGCGTTAACGGGTTCATTAAATGTTAACTCTATCGTATCAGGCGCTTTCGATATAACCCCATTTTGTGGTGGTGTAGTTTTTTCCAAAGTTGCATGCGCAGATGCGACATTATGAAGTATCGGAATTAACAATAATAAAAACATCATTATCAATGCAAAAGCTACTTTAAAACTTCGCTGTAAATTCACCATTGACGTCCTCCCATAAAATTTTGCTCATTTACTTATGATAAAATAATGCGTGCTATTTAACAATAATTATTCTAATTTGCCACTTTTTATCCAAAAATAAAAGCGAGACTGAAATCGATATCATTTCATCCCCTCGCTTACCCAATTTATAAAATTATAGATTATAAATAACTTATTGTTAGTACTATTGACGGTTTCAATTCATTTAGCCAGTAGTTTTTCGGGCTAAAGCCACTATCCTATGTTATTCCGCTTCAATTAAAGTTGCTTTATCAACTGTTAATCGATTTCTTAATGAATACACAATAAACATAGCTAAAAATGCACATACTGTTTCAGCTATTAATAATGACCAAATGACACCACTTAAGCCAAATAAGCTATTTAAGACAAATAAAACTGGAATAATAACTGTTCCTTGTGCGATTGCCATTATTATAGCCCCACGACCCTGTCCAGTAGCTTGCAGCATGCCAATAAATAAAAATCCAATGCCATTTAGAAGTAATGATGTCATAGTCACTTTTAAAATAAATGTAGCTAGAATAACAATTTGAGGATCAGTACTAAATAATTGAACAATTGAATGTCCGGCTACAAGAACGACAGTCATGCAAACTGTAAATATAACAGCAATAGACACGATGACCACTTTAATGGTATCTTTCATTTTTGTTTTATTAGATACGAAATTATATGCAATTAGAGGTACAACACCTTCTGAAAGTCCCATTATGATTAGTTCTGGGAATTGAACAAGTCAAAATGAGATGCCGTAACTTGCTATCGCATAGTTACCATATGTTGCTAAGAATAAATTAAAGACTAAACCAGTTACTCCCATTAGAACTACCATCAAGAAGGCTGGAATTTCACCAGATTCAACTTTTTCCTTCATTTCTGCTTTTTTACTATCCATTACTACTTTTTGCGTTTTACTCATTGCATTTTTTGAAAAGTCTTTGTTAAAAATAGCTACCCCATAGTATTTTTCATCTTTAAGACCTTTTTTAATATTTGATTCTTTATCAACTTTAACCCACTTAACAGTATCAGAATCACTATCCATTAATTTATCTTCAATTTTTCCTGATATTTACTTTATTACCTTGAATGTCTACACCTTTATCATTGTTTACAACGGCTATTGGCAATTGTTTTGGTTTTGGATTAAACGCTGGATAAAAAGCCAAAGAGAATATAACTAATACTAATATCGCTGCAATAGGTGCAAGCCATAATAGTTTGCTTTTAAAAATATTCATGAAATCTAACCTTCTAAAATTTATTGAACAATGTGTTGAATATTTAATACCTTGTAAATTATAATGAGATAGTCAAAAATAAACAATAATCAATTATTCAAATACCGTACGTTATTGAACAGATTGTAAATTTTTGTCTATTTACTATTAGGAGGTCGATATTTAATGAAGGAAGACAGGAGAATAAGAAAAACAAAATCAGCTATTAAACGTGCATTTACAGACCTTTTAAAAAAGAAAGACCTCGACAAAATCACTGTTCAAGATATTTCAAATCAAGCAGATATTAATCGTGGTACATTTTATTTACATTATGAAGATAAATACATGTTATTAACTGATATGGAAGATGAATGCATTTCACAAATTTGGTCATCAACTCAATTTAATCAACTCGACACTAGTACACCAGAAAATACAGCTGATGATTTTATTAATAATATTTTGACCAAAGTATTACAACATATCTCCGATAATATGGACTTTTACCATACGATTCTTCAATTAGAACGTAAAAGTAGACTTGAAGAAAAAATTCATTCCTTAATGAAAGAAAATATGCAAAAATATATTAGTATTGACCATGAGATAGATGGTATACCTGAAATGTATTTTCATAGTTATGTTTCAGGTGCTACTATTTCAATCATCAAATATTGGGTACAAGACGATAGTCGTATTTCTGTAAATGATTTAACAAAGCATATTTTTAATATTATTTATAACGGCCCATTACGTATTATGATTCAAAATCATTATGAACGTACCCAACCCAACTGAGACTAAATGAATATGAAAGGAATCATTAACCATGCTAACTGCATATAAACATTCAACTAACAATGACATTGTTGAAACAACTCTAGATCACTCTGCATCATGGATTAATGTTGTAGAACCTGAAAGAGAAGAAATTGAACAATTAATTGAAACATATAATTTGCCCGAGGATTTTATTCGAGATCCATTAGATGCTGATGAAAGCGCACGTATTGAATATGATGACGATACAGGCTATTCCCTTATCATTATCGACTTACCTATTGTAAGTTCTACGCACCGTCGCGTCTTATCTTTCGTTACAATCCCATTAGGAATTGTTATCGGAAAAGGACTTATTTTGACAATCTGTGATGCTGAAAATGAATTCTTAGAGAATTATGCACGACAAGATGATGTTAATTTAAATTTCCATAGTCGCTTTGCGCTAGATATTTTATTAACTATTTCAAACCACTACAACAGAAATTTAAGACTTTTAAATAAATCACGAATCCGCATTGAACGTGAACTAAAAAATAATATTACCAATAAACAGCTATACAAATTAATGGAAGTTGAAAAAAGTTTGGTATACTTTCTAGCTGCTTTAAAAGGGAATGATACAATTATTAAAAAATTATTCCGTTTACCTGCTATAAAACGCTTTGAAGAAGATGAAGATTTATTAGAAGATTTAGTGATTGAAAACAACCAAGCGATTGAAACGACAGAATTATATACTGGCATTTTAGAGAGTATTACGACTTCGTATTCTTCATTGTTATCTAATGAAATGAATAATATTATGAAGACACTTACATTATTTACAGTATTACTCACATTACCAACACTTGTGTTTAGTTTCTTCGGTATGAACGTTCCGCTTCCACTCGATGAGAAAAGTTATTCATCATGGCTCTTCATCGTAGGAATTTCACTCGTTCTCGTGACTATAGTAAGTATCTTCTTATGGAGAAAACAAAAATTATAATTATAATAGATACAAAAAAGCCTGGGACATAATCAATGACTCAGGCTAAAAATATATATTGGCAGTTGTTGACTGATTTAAAAATGCACTTCTAACAAGCTTTTTTATTTTAGTCAACCTTGCCGGGGTGCGAGACCCCAACAAAGAGAATTTCCTAAAGAAATTCTACAGGCTAAGCAAGTTGGGGTTCGGGGCCCCAACAAAGAGAATTTCCTAAAGAAATTCTACAGGCTAAGCAAGTTGGGGTTAAAACGAAATAAATTTTGGAAAATATTATTTCTGTTCCACCCCTTATTTTTGTTTATTCAGCTGCTGCTTGATAAGCTTTGCGTCGAGATAAGACTAAAGTAATAGCTACAGAGACAATAAAAGCAATGAGCATACCAATAAAGTAATGCAACCACCCAGCATGCGCTGGATTAATAGAAATAAAGCCTGGTAGGCCAGCTGTACCTAAAGCGATGGCTTTAACTTTAAAGAATGAGATATAAGCTGATCCAATAGCTGATCCAATGATTGAACCTATAAATGGATATCTTAATTTAAGATTTACACCAAACATTGCTGGTTCTGTAATACCTAATAGCGCTGATACACCAGCTGCAGATGCAACACCTTTTAATTTTTTGTTATTTTTAATAATGATAAATGCTGCTAATGCTGCACCACCTTGTGCTACGTTAGACATTGTTGCAATTGGGAAGATAAATGAACCTCCCGTTTTTGCTTGATCAGCGATTAATGTTGTTTCAACAGCGATAAAGCTATGGTGCATACCTGTTATAACAATTGGCGCATAGAATAAACCGAAGATAAACCCACCAATTGCACCACCAAATTCATATAACCATGTTAATCCGTCTGATAACCAATAACCAAGCTGTCTTGTTAATGGTCCTACAAATAAAAATGTTAGAAATGCCGTAACTAAAATAGATAATAATGGTGTTAATAAATTATCTAATACAGTTGGTATAACCTTACGTAACCACTTTTCAATAGTTGCTAAAATATATGCTGCCACCAACATTGGTAACACCTGTCCTTGATAACCCACTTGATTAATATGTAAACCAAATAAGTCCCAATGTGGAATTGCTTTACCCGCTTCTACAGCCTTAGGAAAATCGTATGCGCTCATTAATGATGGATGTACTAAAATCATTCCTAAAGCTGCACCTAAGAATGGATTACCTCCAAATCGTTTCGCTGCACTAAATCCAATTAATATTGGTAATAACGTAAATGGTGCATTTGCAAAGATGTTAATCATATCTGCTAATCCAGCAAACTGACTATGAACATCTATTAAAGACTTATTATCATAAAAGAGATCTGGTGCAGTTAGAATATTATTAATTCCCATTAATAACCCACCAGCAACAATGGCTGGAATAATAGGAACAAATATATCTGATAGCATCTTAACGAATCGTTGTAATGGATTCATGTTTCGAGCAGATTTATCTTTAACATCCGCTGTTGTAGAAGCCTCTTTCCCTGTTATTTTTTCAAGTTCATTAAATACTTTATTGACTGTACCTGAACCAATAATGATTTGATATTGACCGCCAGTTGAAAATGTACCTTTAACAACATCCATCTTCGATAAAGTGTCCTCATCTACTTTACTTTCATCATTAAGTACGAGTCTCAATCTTGTGGCGCAATGGGCCATCGCATCTAAATTATCTTCCCCACCTATAGCTTCAAGAATTTCTTCAGCCGACTTTTTATAGTTCATTAAATTTCCCTCCTATTGAATGGAACCGGTTCTATTTATTAATTTTATTGTAACCGGTTCCAAAAAATAACGCAATAACCTTTTTTATCTTCACCAATTATTCATATTTTAGATTTGTAATCTAAGTTTCTGGGAAAAACATATTAAAACTTATAAAATAAGTGAGCGAGGCGGTATTTGATGAAAGAACGTGGCTATATTGAAAAGTTATGGAGAGAAGAAAAATATAATGTCTTGTACCATAGTCAACAACATTATAATTATATTCGTGAATTACTTAAGCAATCTCCAACTTTAAATGAAGTTCAACTCGCTATCAATGAAGCATTCCAAACGACTCCATCCAATGGTTCAATAATCAATGCATACGATCATATGTGGGGATACTTTAAACACAAAGCTAATGAAATTGAAAAAAACAAATCAGCTCAATTAAAAACTGATTTCAAACAAGATAAAGTTCAAAGTAAAGAATTGCTGATTTTTATAAAATACTTAGCCGACAAATATGAAGTATATTACCTTCAAAAAAGTACCCTGCTTAATTTCCAATGAGAATACTTAAAGTATGAAAATTTTATTGCCACGGAAATAAGTAGCACCTACTATGTTTGAATTAAGTACTTATAATAATAAAAATGCTACTGTTATTCGCTAAATTTTAAAAAAAGTTGAGACAACGTATGTGTTGTCCCAACTTTTTTAAAATTAATTCTGTTTTTCTGTAAAATATTATTCTTGATGTTACGCCTATAATAAAATCAGTATATTAAAGGATGGTAGATATTAAAACTGTTACTTATACATCAGTGATTTAGTAATTGGGGGAGTTAGGTTCCTTAGTAATATACATTAGCTTGCTACTGCTAATACCACTGTTAATAATACGCATACATATTCTTATTCTAAGTTGAATGGCAAATCTTAGGTGTGGTGTCTGACTATTATTTAATTTATTAATTCTCACTCTCTCTAGTTGTTTAATTTATGATGAAGATGAGTTGAATTTCTATATCACGCACAAAATAATTTACTTTACTTGTGTAAGATGGAAAATTCTTGTTGTCGAGTCTAATCATTGATATAGAATTTAATAATTTTAATATGTTGTTGGTACTTGTATCATTAACTTTAATATGTTGGCAGATTTGAACTCAATGATTTAATTATAGCTTTTCTTGTTGTGGAAATACTTTATGTTGCTTTTTCATGATGTTGATACAGAACTAATGAATGTAAGATTTCGAATCATCAATTAAATTAATGAAAATGATGTTTAATCAATTCTGTTTCGAAATCTATATTTATTATGCATCAAATTAAGTTGTACCACGCTATTAAAATTTTCCAAATCAGTCACACTATATTTTCAATTTTTCATTTAAGTTGCTTCTTTGAGAAAATTTTTATCGCTTTCACAAAATAATCGCAATTTTTTTTTTATTTTTAGTTATTAATTTTTTCTTACTTTTATTTTATAATAGCTTTTATTATTCACAATTCAATTGAACAGTAATATTTAGCCAATAAATATAAAAGCTAGGAGAACAACATACATGAGTAATTCCATTCTATTACATGAACATTTAACAACTGCCCCATCTCGTAATATAAATTATATTATTATATATTTTTCTTTAACAAATGAATTAACGATTACTATTAATGGTGAAAAGAATGATATTCAAAACCATATTGCTATAGTCAATCAAGGTGATTTATTTAATATCGATCATGCTAAAGATTTAATTGAGTTAAAAATTCCAATAGCTTACTTCTATATAGAAGATAATGATTTCTTTAATTGTTTCTTTGACCGTTATTTATTGCATTCGAATCATTTTATTAAATCTCAAATTTTGCAATGTATTTCTAACTTTTCAAATAATGAAGAACAAGATAGTGAAACAGTATCTAAAATTATAAGAACGTTATATAAAGAAGCCGTAGTTAGAAACACAACATTATATGTACCGACTATGTCTATCGATAATCAGTTACTGTCTAATATTGTCATGTTTATTAACAATAACATTACTTCTAATCTATCTTTGTTAGATATTGCACAACATGCACTTATTTCAGAATCATATTGTTCTAATTTGTTTGCTCGCATATTAAATGTAAATTTTAAAGATTATTATACCAGTCTAAAAGTTAATCACTCTGTACAATTACTAATGACAACGAATCACTCTATAACAACGATTTCCGAATTATCAGGTTTTAGTAGTCACACAAATTTTACTAATCAATTTAAAAAACATTTGGAAGCGAGCCCTATGCAATTTCGTACGATGCTAAATCAATTAGAACCTCTGCCCTCTATTTTAATAAGAAGTTCAGTTAGTCAACCTTTTTTAAATTTAATTTCACAATTTGAGTTTACGAATCATTTGACCACGGAAACCACACAAATTGATATTGCTAATTACGATCCTAAAGATCAGACGCAATTTTCAACGGCTTTTATAGATTTTCAAAACATAAATGAATTATTTCAATTTGTGTTTAATGATTACTTTGATATTGATTTATCCTATTTACCTAGACCAGCAATTTTAATTAATGATGTGAGTGACATGGTAGGTCGTCACACAAATTTAAATTTATTAAATCGTTGCTTTGAGAAATTATTTGAAAAAAATATTAGATTAGCTGTCACTATTAAAAATGATCAAGAATTTAAAATGATATACCAACTAATCATGATATTCTTACAAAATAATAGAGATTATAAATGGAATAAAAAATTAGTGAAATTCATGCTTGTATTTGATACTGAAACAATGTCCATTCATGATATCCACCTTGCACACCTTAAACTCAAGAATAAAAACCGTGCTATCAAATTTAGTTTAATGGTTGATGGTTTGTTAAGACAACTGGGGTCATTACAAGAAACATATGATATTATGCATCGTATGAACTTTGATTTTTACTTTGTCGATATTGAAAATATTGATACCAAGAATGTGCTTATTGATATACAACGTGGCTTTACTCACTCATCGACGCACTTTGAAAATTATTTGCGTTTTATAGAGGGATCTAATATACCTTCAACTCAGTTTATTTATAGCAACCTATCATTAAAATGTTTCAAATACACTAATAATGGTACACAATCACTTCAATTGTCAGATCTCGTATGTCATCTATATCAGTTAATGAGACACGGTGGTGGCGTGTGCTATAAATTAATAGAAACAGATCCAATGTATATCTCACTCTTTAATAATCATGGTAGTTTATTACCTATCATGCATTTATATCGATTTGTTTCTACATTTAGTAATGAGTCATTTCAAATATCAAATAATTATTTAATGTGTTATAAAGATGGGAATTATCATGTGATACTTTTCAATAAAATCAATGACCGTTATTTATCTGATAGCCAACAACACTATATCTTTGAAAATGACTTTAAAGAAAACACCCTATTTATTGTAAATACATTAAATAATGAACATGGCTCAATACAACATTTAATTCCACAATATAAGCGTGATGTTTACATTGAAAAAGATATCATTCAACAATTAGATAGATGTAATCATCCAAAGACTGAACTATTGATTCAAGAAAATGATTATGCCGCATTTCAAATAACGCTAAAACATGATGAAGTGAAATATATTTGTATTAAACCTTCTTAGTATACTTTTGATGTAAGTTTAAAAAAACATTATTTAGGCTAAAAATAGTGTAAGGAGATGATAACTTTGGATAAACAACAAGTGATTCAATCAATTGAAAAAGTCTTAGATACTTCAAAAGTCGGCGTCTTATCAACAGCATATAATAATCAACCAAATAGTCGTTATATGGTATTTTATAATGATGAATTAACTTTATATACGAAGACAAGTAATGAGAGTACTAAAGTTGAAGAAATTAAAAATAATCCTCATGCATATATTTTATTAGGTTACAATGAAACAACAAATAATAGCTTTGTTGAAATTGAAGCAAATATAGAAATTGTTGAAGATCAAAAAGTAATTGACTGGCTATGGGAAACGCAAGATAAAACATTCTTTAATTCAAAAGAAGATCCAAATCTATGTGTGCTCAAAGTCGTACCTAAAACCATCAAGTTAATGAATGATGATGACATCGATACACCTGTAACGATTACTGTATAGAATTTAAATAACTGTTTATAATAAAGAGTTTAGGACTGAGTTAATCAAGTTCTGAACTCTCTTTTTTTGATTAATTGGTTAACACCTTTGATGTAGTTTATGTCATTAAATTATAATTCAATTTAATACAGATTATTATTTTATTGCAATTTAATAGTATTTTATGTATAAAAGAGATAGAACTTTTTAAAGGAGTCTATAAAATGAAGAATAAAAAGGGTTTAGGCATCGGTATTGCACTTATTGCTATCATGTTAATTGTATGCATCGTTCTTGTTGTCATGATGATGACAGGTGGTCAAAAAGAAACGTATTATGGCTATATGAAAAACGACCATACAATTGATAAGATGGTAAATGAACAGACTGAAAAAATTGAAAAAAATGTTGAATTGCCTTCTAGCAAAGCTAATGTTAAGAAAGGCGACTTCGTTTTTTTAGTCAAAGAAAAAGGATCAGATAAATTTTCAAGAGTATCTAAAGTAGATCACGATGACGTACCACATGGTTTAATGATGAAAATTCATGAAATGCATGATATGAAAGGTATGTAAATTACAATAAATCACTGTCAATGAAGAGAAATCTTCGTTGGCAGTTTTTTAAATATCATAAAGTATTTATACACTAATCTTTATAATTTTAAGCAATAAAAAAGTATCGAGCCTATGCGCTCGATACTAAAAATGTCAGATTTCTTTTTTAAATTGATTCTAAGTATTTTTTACCTTGTTCTTTGTCATAAACCTTTTCCCATTTAGAGATAACAACAGCTGATAGTGCATTACCTATTACGTTAACACATGTACGAACCATATCTAATAAACGGTCTACACCGATAATTAACGCAAGTCCTTGTGCTGGTAAGCCCATAGCTCCTAATGTCGTTAATAATACTACGATTGAAACGCCTGGTACTCCAGCCATACCTTTAGAGGCAACCATTAATGTCACCATTAAGATAATTTGTTCCGATATAGATAAATGAATGCCATACATTTGTGCAACAAATAATGCTGCAATTGATTGGTATAGCGCTGATCCATCAAGGTTGAATGAGTAACCTATTGGAATAACAAAGGATGTGACATCTCTTGGCGCTCCGAATTTTTCCATTTTATTCATCATTACTGGTAATACTGCTTCTGAACTTGAAGTAGAGAATGCTAGTAATAACTCATCTTTCAAAATTTTAATGATTGAGAAGATACTAATACCACAGATTCTTGCTACAATTCCTAGAACAACGATAATGAAGAACACCATCGCGAACACTACTACTAATACTAATTTTAATAATGGAATTAAAGCAGATGCTCCAAAAGTCATTACTGTTGTACAAATAAATGCAAATACACCTATTGGTGCTAATTTTAAAATTTTATTAATCATCCAGAATACTGCTTCAAGCGTTCCATTTAAAAAGCCTTTCACAGGATCTGCTTTTTCTCCTATTGCAGCCAATCCTAAACCGAAGAATACTGCGAAGAAGATGATTGGTAATAATTCGCCTTTAGTTAATGCTTCAAATATGTTTGTTGGTACAATATTTACAATGGTATCAATAAAGTGATTGCCATATGTAGATTGTTCTGCTGCGGATGCAGATGATTGATATTTAGAAATATCGCCTTTTGGTAATTTGTCTGGATCTAAACCAGCACCTGGTTTGAATAAGTTACCAATGATTAGTCCTAAACCAATGGCGATTGTTGTTATAATTTCAAAGTAAAGAATTGCTTTCCATCCATAGCTACCTATCTTCTTTGAGTCCCCTAAGTTAGATATAGATAATGCTAATGCACAGAATACAATTGGTATGATGATCATTTTAATTAAATTTAAGAAAATATCACCGAACGGTTTTATATAATTTGCTACGTTATCTTGTCCAAATAATAATAAACCTACAACTACACCTAGCACCAATGCGATGATAACCTGCATCGGTAAACTAATTTTTCTCTTGAACAGAGCCATGTTGAAACCCCCTTCATCTGACATCGCTTAATTATATCAGATAATTATGAAATGGGATATAATATTTTTAAAGCTAACTATATATATACTATTCAATCAAGCTAAAATAATTAAAAATACTATAAAAAGGAGAACAGAAATAATTACGAATTCTGTTCTCCTTATTTTTCATTACTTGTAAAATATTAATCCTCATTTAATGCGAAATTAAGGTTTGAAATTTTGGTTAAAATAATTATGTTTTGCATCTTTAATACTTTTTTTAGTTTCAGTATCAAAGCCTTCAGCAAAGATACCTTTACGTGTTCCTATAGGTTGAATGACATATGTCATATGAGGTTCATCTTTAAAAACAACTTCTTTGTAATAAACCCCTTTTTTTGCACTATATTGTGTTTTTTCAGATTTAATATCATCACTTAAATGTTTTTGCTCTATATAACTATCTACCATTTTAATATTTCTATGACCTTGATACGTTTTCATAGCAAAAAAGAAAGCAATTGCCACTACTAATGAAATCGCCAAAATAATACAAATTCTAATCCATTTTTGTTTTTTACTCATTTTGAACTCCTTTGTACACAACCTAGTCTCATCATCTCTAGTTACTATCTAAATTATTATGAATGATAGTTAGAAAATTTTAAAGTATTTCAGTATTTCTGTAACAAAATATCCTAACAATTTATCTCTAATTAAAAATAAATCGACACTTAAATTAAACATGTAGACGTACTTTCAAATATAGTTCAAAAGCCTATAAAAGTCCATGAAATACTATGGCAACAGTCTTGACATTACTTTTAGTTCATAATATCTTTAAATAAGTTAAGGGAGGAATTGTATGTATATTAAAGATAGTTATTTAAGTAATCAATTATGTTTTTTATTATATGTTACTTCTAAAGAAGTCATAAAAAAATATACTTACTATTTAAAAAAGCATGATTTAACATATACAAGCTTTATGGTCATCATGGCCATCGAAAATGAAGAAAAGATAAATATTAAATCACTTGGTCGTCGCGTATTTTTAGATTCTGGAACACTAACACCTCTCTTAAAGAAATTAGAGAAAAAAGGCTACGTACAACGTATGCGTGAAAAAGAAGATGAAAGAAATCTTCAAATTACACTGACTGAAAGCGGTATTAATATTAAACCTACATTGGAAGCTATCTCTGACCAAGTTTTTGAGGACTTTGATAT
This sequence comes from Staphylococcus sp. HMSC069D12, assembly GCF_001810405.1. Taxonomy (NCBI): domain Bacteria; kingdom Bacillati; phylum Bacillota; class Bacilli; order Caryophanales; family Staphylococcaceae; genus Staphylococcus; species Staphylococcus sp. HMSC069D12. The sequence goes on along the minus strand of NZ_KV801114.1, from coordinate 146,917 downwards.
TTCACAAGACGAAAAAGATAATCTTGTTAACAGCTTAAAACATGTTATTTCAAATAACTTCGATTATACTACTCACTAATATTTAATCCTGGCAAAAGCGAAACACTTTATTTCACAATTACTAGGCTTTATACATATTGAGACTTTTGCCATGGATTTACTATTCCGCACTTTATCTGCGCCTTATTCTTTTATAATTCCTTTCGCTTTACGTTAATCCTCTCTATTACTATAATGTACTTGAAAAGTATCATTTTACAATTTTGGTATGCACGCTTAAATAAAGGAGAGACATTAGTATGAATAATAGAGAGTTTTTTGAACAATCCATTTTCAAGAATAATCCAAAAGATGTATTTCGTGATTTAGGTGAACAAGTTTTTAATCAATTTTCATCAAAAAGTTTCCCGACAAATATTTATAATCAAACAGATCAATACGTATTAGAAGCTGAACTACCTGGTGTCAATAAGTCTGAAATTGAACTTAAATTTGAACATGCGGCGTTAACAATTAAAGTTCAAAAGCATGTATCTGAACAAACAGGTAGCGTTCAATTAAGTGAACGTGCAAGTGGTGAATTAGTTAGACATTTTGAATTTAACGATATTGATAAGTCACAAATTAAAGCAAGCTACGAAGACGGGATTCTAGTTGTTATTTTACCTAAAGAAGTTAGCGCACAAGATCAATCAACAACAATTACAGTAGAATAAATAGATATACAAAATAAAATGTTAAAGAGCAATACAAAACTTTCTTTAGCTTTGTATTGTTCTTTTTTAATGTATAAAATTATTTTGCATATTCTTTTTTATATAAGTGTCCCATAGTAATAAATGCTAAGATACCAAATATTGCTAAAAGAATAAACGCTAAATGACTTGAACCTGTTAATCCTGTTACATAAGTAATTACTAAAGGTGGGAAGAATCCTCCTAAACCACCCATCATAGAAACAATACCATTAGCTGCACCAGATTCTTTTGCGAAGTAAGATGGTACAAGTTTAAATATTAAACCATTACCTAAACCAGCACAGATACTGATAGTTAAACAACCGATAGTAAATAAAGCAATATGACTTGAAATTCCTAAAATAACAGCACCTATAATCATAATAATAAAATCGATCATTAGTACTTTCACAGCATTAAATTTATCTCCAAGTATACCGCCAATTGGTCTTAAGAAAGTTGCTAAAGCAATGAATACACCTGAACGAATACCTGCATCGACTTTATCAATTCCAAAGTTATTTACTAAGTAGTTAGGTAAGAATAATCCAAATGCTACAAATGCACCAAACGTAATAAAATACCAAAGACTTAAGTAATATAGCTTATAATTCGATGATAATTTTTTAAACTGAGATGCTAAAGGAACTTTCACTTTCGGTTCATTTTTATCGCCAAAAATAAACATTAAAATTGCAAAAATAGCAATAATAATTAAGTAACTTCTTACTGTTGTTTGCCAACCTATAATACCTGCAATTGGTGGTGCTAAGAATGATGATACTGCCGTACCAATGTTACCCATACCATAAATTCCATTTGCAAGCCCTACTTTATCTTTTGAAAAATATTTAGGTATCGATGTAACACCTACAGAGAATATCGCACCTCCAACACCTAAAAAGAATCCTGATAACATTAGCATTCCTGGCGTTTGTGCTTGTCCTAAAAAGAAGATAGGAAATAATAAAACGACAAAACTACAAAAGAATACCCATTTCGCACCAATAACATTCGTTAAATAACCGAATGGTACACGTAAAATCGAACCTAATATTACTGGAATTGCCAGTATAATTGACAACTGCCCAGGATTAACTTTAATATCTTGAGAGATATATGGCATTAACGGAGAAATAATACTCCATGCCATGAAACCTACTACAAGACTTAACGTTTGTAATGTAAGTTGAAAGCCACCTTTTGTCTTATACATTTTTTCACCTTCATCATTTAATTTTCTATATCAGTAATTGTTATATAAAAGAGGTCAAAAATTTATAATACAATCACATTACTGATTACAATTAAATTTTAGTGTAATTGTGAAAAAATGAACATAAGGATATTCCCTTATACTGCCTGGGAATCCCCCTATATTTTCATTGTTAAATGCACAAAAAAACTGAGACATTGCTGAATTGTCTCAGTATCATTTTCATCATTTAAAAATCTAATAATTTCTTTTTTAATGCATATTCAACTAACTCAGGTTTAGATTTTAAATCGAGTTTAGTCATTATATGTGTTTTATGCGCTTCGACCGTTTTGACCGACACGAATAACTTTTCAGCAATATCTTTATTACCATACCCCTTTGCAATTAAAGGTAGTATTTCTAGTTCACGCTTAGACAATATCTTAAATGGATCGTTAGTAGATACATCATCAGAATGTTTATGATTTACAAATTCATTCACTAATGACGTTGTTAATTTCATATCTACATATGTTTCGCCCTTATAAACTGTTCGCACGGCTAGTAATAATTGTTCATCAGGTGCATTCTTTAATATATATCCTTTAGCACCATTACGAAGAACGTGGAATAGATATTCTTCATCATCATACATCGTAAGTATTAATATTTTAGTTTCTGGAAAACTTTCTGATATTTTACTAGTTGCAATTAAGCCTGATTCACCAGGTGGCATACTTAAGTCCATAATTAAGACGTCTGGCTTATGCTCCATCACCTTTTGATAAGCTTCTCCCCCATCAGCAGCAGTTGCAACCACTTCCATATCCTCTTGAAAGTTTAATATCATTGAAAATCCTGTTCTAACGACTGCATGATCGTCTGCAATTACAATTTTCACTTTATATTCCCCTAACATATTTTAGACTGGCACATCCAATGTAATAATTGTACCTTTACCAATATGTGTTTCAATATTCACTGTACCTTTAACAAGTTCTGCTCTTTCATTCATACCATATAGTCCTAATCCCGTGCCTTGCGGTTTTAAATTAGGATCAAAGCCTTTACCTCGATCAATAATTTCAGCGATAAGGCCTGCTTCCGTTTGTTGAATCGTCACTTCCACTTCATAAACACCTGCATACTTTAATGCATTAAATATCGCTTCTTGAACAACGCGATAAACAACCGTTTCAATTTCACTATCGAAACGTATATTTTGAATATTAGATTGATAGACAACGTTTAATCCATAATTATGCTCTAATTGTTTGAAATAGGATTTAAAAGCCGCTTCTAATCCTAAATCATCAAGTGATGAAGGTCTTAATTCTACTGATAGATTGCGAATATCATTAATTAAATTAGACATTAACATTTCGATGTGTTCAGATTTTTCTATGAGTTGAGCCATATCTTGTTGATATTTCAATAATCTCAATTCAACATCTACATTTAACATCTCTTGAACAACACTGTCATGTAATTCTCTAGATATACGTTTTCTTTCATTTTCTTGTGCAGCAATAGTTTTACGTAACATCTGACGTTGATACATCTTTTCTTGTCGCTCTATTTGTGGAGATATATCTTGTAATGTAAAAGCGTAGATTTGTGCCTCATCATCAATACATTGATACGAAGCAGTAAATGGTTGAATTTTATTATCTACCGTCTTCATGAATACTTGGAAGTTCATATCATTAGGCTTTGTCGTATCAAGATAACAGTTAATGCAACTTTGTAATGCAAATTCGTTAGAGTAACCTTCACAGCGATTACATATCGCATTGGTCATCGCACTATAATTATTATCCTTTGAAATTATCTCTTGTGCTGCGTCATTCATCGCGATAACCTTACCATCATTATTTACAAATACGATTTTTTCATTCGTCTTTTCGTAATATTTTTTTAGTAAGTTCTCTAAATCAAGATTATCAACATCCAACATTTTAAACACCTACATTTCTTCTGAAAATGTCCAAAGCTTGCCACTAATATCCAAAGTTTCATAATCAGGAAGAGGCTTGCCATCTCTCTGACCTAAGAGTAATACACCATACACCTGATTTTTGTAACACAGTGGGATAGCTACCATTGCAGTTAGATTTTCGGCAATTAAGATTGGATATTTAATCTTATCTTCTGGTGATAATCTTGCTACTACGTCGGCAATGATCATGCGTTTTCCAGTTTTCATAACCATACCAGCTAGACCTCGCCCTTTACGCAAGATAATCATTTTATAGCGATCATTCAAGTTACCTGAGACATAATGCCATTTAATCGGTGCTGAAGTCATATGATGCTCATAAAGTGCAACCCCTGCAAAATCATACCCTTCACTGACCCTTAGATTATTCAATTGTTGTTGGAAATCCTGTTTTTCAAATACTGGATTCGTAATCACATTTGAATCTCCTCTCATACTCATGAACGTGTTTTATGTTTACGATAAACAATATATCTACGATTAGTATACGATAGCGGTACACTCCAAACATGCACTAAACGAGTGAATGGCCAACAAGCTAAAATTGTAAACCCAAGTAAGATGTGAATTTTAAAAGATAAAGGAACACTCGACATCAGACTCGCATCTGGTGAAAATGTAAATAAGTGTCTAAACCATATAGATATCGTTTGACGATAATCAAAATCACTCACCATCGCATTCGTAACTAATGTTGAATAACAACCCATGAAAATAATTAATATTAATAAGAAATTTACAAATATATCAGAAGCTGAACTTAGCTTTCTAACATTTTTAATAGTAATTCGTCGTGCTGTTAATAGTAACATACCAATAAACGTCATTATACCAAAGATACTACCGATGTATACAGCACCAAAATGATACATTTCTTCGCTTACACCTAATCCATCAATCCATTTAGCTGGTATAGCGAGACCTACGACGTGACCAAAAAACACCGGGATGATGCCCAAATGGAATAATAAGCTACCCCATTTTAATTGTTTTTTCTCTAAAAATTCACTCGATTTAGCAGTCCATGAGAATTGATCATATTTATAACGAGCGATGTGTCCAACAATGAAAATGGCTACACACAAATATGGAAATATAATCCATAAAAATTGATTAAGCATGAGATGTCACCTCATTTGGAATTTCTAGACAAGCTTTTAATGTATTTCTTAAAGCACGTATCACATAAGCATAAGGATTGTTATCTTGAGCTAAATGATTTGCCATTTCATACGTACCGTCTTCAATAATCATAATAACTAGTTCAATATTACCTTCTGCTCGTGAATCATTTTGCCATGATGCTACGTGTAAGAATTGGAGCATCAATGGTAGATAATCTGATAACTCGTTATCTACCATTTTCAACCCAAACATTTCATATAACACTTTAAGTTTAGCCAACATTTGGCCTCTTTCTTTTTGAGTGTCAAATTTGTTGTAAGTCATATAAAGCGGTGATTTCTTATTAAAATCAAAGGTATCTGTATATATTGCTTTAATTTCTGACAATGTGAATTGATGTATAATCTCTCTGTATTTTACTAAATCATCATAACCAGGATGAGAGGGCTCAATCGTTTCTTCAAATGTTTTTGGATGAAACGTTAATTTCTCTGGAAAATTAAGCTGCTGAGCGATATAACCAAAACTTTCTTGATAATAATGAAATTGTTGTAAATTAATCACGGAAAATCCCTCCATAGAAATTCTCATTATAAATTTCTTGTCCTGTTTTTCCTGAACCTACTGGAACACCACAGCCTTCACAATTGTCTCCAAAGTATTCGCCACCATACCCTTGGCTACCTTGCGCATGATACGTATCTAAATATGTTTCTTTATGAGATGTTGGTACAACAAAGCGATCTTCATATTTTGCTAACCCTAATAAACGATACATATCTTTAGTTTGAATTTCTGATAATCCAAGTCTTTCTAATTTAGAAGTATCAAACTCTTTACCTGTAACTTGTGAGCGCATGTAACTTCTCATCATAGCCATTTTTTGTAAAGATTCCTTAACAGGTTGAACATCACCGGCAGTAAATAAATTAGCTAAGTATTCTATTGGTAAACGCATTTCTTCAATAGCTGGGAAAATCATATCTGGGTTTTGTCCTGCATTTTTACCTTCAAAATAACTCATGATAGGACTTAATGGTGGGCAGTACCAAACCATAGGCATTGTTCTAAATTCTGGATGTAAAGGAAATGCTAATTTATATTCAATTGCCAGTTTATACACTGGTGAATTTTGAGCTACTTCAATCCATTCATAGCTAATGCCATCTTTTTCAGCTTGTTCAATCACTTCTTCATCAAATGGATTTAAGAAAATATCTAATTGCTTTTCATATAAATCTTTTTCATTTTCAGCTGAAGCTGCTTCATGAACTCTATCGGCATCATATAATAATACACCTAAATATCTCATTCTACCTGTACATGTTTCAGAACAAACAGTTGGTAATCCAGCTTCAATTCTTGGGAAACAGAATGTACATTTCTCAGCTTTGTTTGTTTTCCAGTTGAAGTAAACTTTTTTATAAGGGCAACCAGTCATACAGTAGCGCCAACCACGACATGCATCTTGGTCAACTAAAACAATACCATCTTCATCACGTTTATACATTGCACCAGATGGACATGAAGCTACACAACTAGGATTTAAACAATGTTCACAGAGACGAGGTAAATACATCATAAATGTTTCATCAAATTGGAATTTAATGTCTTCTTCAATTTTTTGAATATTTGGATCTTCTGGACCAGTAATATGTGCACCGGCTAAGTCATCTTCCCAGTTAGGCCCCCACTCAAGATTAAGTTTCTCACCTGAGATAAGTGAGTGCGCTTTAGCAACAGGAGAATGCTTACCTTCTTTAGCAGTAGTTAAATGTTCGTAATTGTATGTCCAAGGTTCATAATAATCTTTAATAAGAGGCATATCTGGGTTGTAAAAGATTTTACCTAACGCCATTTTTGTCCAACGACTACCAGATTTAAGTTCTAATTTTCCTTTTTTATTTAAGACCTATCCACCTTTATAATGTTCTTGGTCTTCCCATCGTTTAGGATATCCTACACCTGGTTTAGTTTCTACGTTGTTGAACCACATGTATTCTGCACCTGGACGGTTAGTCCAAGTGTTCTTACATGTTACGCTGCAAGTGTGGCAACCTATGCATTTATCTAAATTTAACACCATTGCAATTTGCGCTTTAATCTTCAAGCCAATTTACCTCCTTCATCTTTCTCACTGCTACATATACGTCCCGTTGATTTCCTATTGGTCCATAATAGTTAAAGTGATAACTAATTTGTGCGTAACCACCTACAAGTTGGGTAGGTTTCAAATGAATTCTTGTTGGTGCATTATGTGAACCGCCACGAGTATCTGTAATTTCTGATCCTGGTGTTTCAATGTGTTTATCTTGTGCATGATACATAAACATTGTTCCTCTTGGCATACGGTGTGATGTGACTGCTCTTGCAGTTACAACACCATTTCTGTTATAAACTTCTAACCAATCGTTGTCATTGATGCCATGCTCATCAGCATCCTCATTAGATAACCAAACGACCGGACCACCTCTAAATAATGTCAACATACGTTCATTATCTTGATATGTTGAGTGTATATTCCATTTACCATGAGGTGTTAAATAACGTAATACTATTGCATCTTGTCCACCTTTAACTTGTTTATCTCTAGTACCAAATACCATTGGTGGTAATGTTGGTTTGTATACTGGTAAACTTTCGCCGAATTGTTGGAATACTTCGTGATCGATGTAATAACTTTGTCTACCTGTTAATGTTCTAAATGGTACGAGTCGTTCTATATTAGTTGTGAATGGAGAATATCTACGTCCATTTTTGTTTGAACCAGGGAACACAGCTGTCGGTATCACTTCGCGTGGTTGTGAAGTAATGTTTAAAAATGAAATCTTTTCAGATGCACGTTCTTTTGAAATGTCTTTTAATTCCATACCTGTTTGATTTTCTAAATCTTCGTATGATTTTTGTGATAATTTGCCGTTAGTAGCTGATGATACATTTAAGATTGCATCTGCTACTTTTCTAGCAGTATCGATACGTGGACGATTATTTCTGACTGATTCAGGGTCCTCATCATTCCAAGTACCTATCATACTTTTAAGTTCTTCATATTCATCTTTCACGCTGAAACTTACACCATGTGCACCAACTTTTCCTTTTTCAAGTAATGGACCTAAAGTCACATATTTATCGTAAATTTTAGTGTAATCTCTATCTACGACTGCGAAGTTTGGCATTGTTTTACCTGGAATGGCTTCAACTTCTCCTTTAGACCAATCTTTAACAATACCGTATTCTGAACCTAATTCTTGTTTAGAATCATGGCCAAGTGGTGTCGTTACAATATCTTTAAATGTTCCTGGCAAGTAATCTTTCGCCATTTCTGAAACAGCTTTACTTAATGTTTTATAAATATCCCAGTCTGAACGTGATTCCCATAATGGATCAATCGCTGGATTAAATGGATGAATGAATGGATGCATATCTGTTGATGACAAATCGTGTTTTTCATACCATGTTGCAGCTGGTAATACGATATCTGAGTACAATGGTGTCGCAGTCATTCTGAAATCTAGTGACACTAATAAGTCTAATTTACCTTCTGTATCTTCACGCCATTGAATTTCTTCTGGTTTGTCTTCTTCGTTAGGTTCAGCCATTAGTCCTGAACGTGTACCTAATAAATGTTTCATAAAGTACTCTTGTCCTTTGGCAGAACTTGAAATTAAATTTGAACGCCATACGAATAATGTTTTCGGATGGTTCTTTCTTAAATCAGGATCTTCTATCGCAAATTGAGTTTCTCTATTTTTAACTGATTCGATTGCTCTATTTAATATCGCTTCATTAGAGTCATCGCCGGCATCTTTTGCCTCTTCTCCGAATAACAAACTATTCTTATTGAATTGAGGGTATGACGGCAACCAACCTAATCTAGCAGCTGTGACGTTATAGTCAGCTGGGTGTTGATGTTTAATATTATTAGCTAATGGAGATTTTAATTTATCAACATTAGATTCCTCATATTTCCATTGATCAGTCGCAAAATAGAACCAACTTGTACCATTTTGTAGACGTGGTGGTCCTTGCCAGTCTTTGGCAAAGGCTACCGTATTCCAACCTTCTATTGGTCTACATTTTTCTTGTCCAACGTAGTGAGCCCATCCACCACCGTTAACACCTTGACAGCCACATAAAAGAACAAGATTTAAAATCGCTCGATAAATCGTATCTGAATTGAACCAGTGGTTAATACCAGCACCCATGATTATCATTGAGCGTCCTTTTGTATCGATTGCATTTTGCGCAAATTCTCTAGCTACTTGTGTTACTAATTCTGGTTTAATACCAGTTACTCGTTGTTGGCATGCAGGTGTATATTTTGATTCGGCATCGTCGTATGAAGTTGCTTCTAATTCATGATTAAATCGTTTAATGCCATATTGACTTGTCATTAAGTCATATACTGTCGCTACATACACTTCTAGATCGGAAG
>NZ_KV801114.1:39746-137323 GCF_001810405.1 Staphylococcus sp. HMSC069D12 | reverse complement strand
TGTCGCTACATACACTTCTTTTCCATCAGCTAATGTTACTTTTCTAGCTGCTATTGGTCTTTCAAAAATACCGTCACCTTGACTATCAAAGTAAGGGAATTGAATTGTTTTTAGTTCGTAAGTGTCGTCTGCCATTGACATCGCTGGATCAATTTTAGAACCATCTTCATTTTCTAATTTTAAGTTCCACTTCTTGCCTTCTTCCCAGCGTTGACCCATTGTGCCATTAGGTACTACAAACTGAAGACTATTCATATCGTGAATGACTGGTTTCCATTCGCTATTTTCACTTTCCATACCTAAATCACTTGCACGTAAGAATCGTCCTGCTTTATAGCCATTGTCATCTTCGTCTAACATAATCACGAAAGGCATATCTGAATATTGTTTTGAATAGTTAATGAACATTTCACTAGGATTATCATGATAGTATTCTTGTAAAATAACATGTGTCATTGCTTGTGCTACCGCTGCATCAGTACCTGGATTAGGCGCTAACCAGTTATCCGCGAATTTAACATTTTCTGCATAGTCAGGTGCTACTGAAACAACTTTAGTCCCTTTATATCTCACTTCAGTCATAAAGTGAGCATCAGGTGTACGTGTAAGTGGTACGTTTGAACCCCACATAATAATATATGAAGCATTGTACCAATCACTTGATTCAGGTACGTCAGTTTGTTCACCCCAAATTTGTGGTGACGCAGACGGTAAATCAGCATACCAATCATAAAAACTTAACATTTCTCCACCGAGTAAGTTGATAAATCTTGCCCCTGCAGCATAACTTATCATTGACATGGCAGGAATTGGTGTAAATCCTGCGATTCTATCTGGACCATCCTTTTTAATTGTATAAAGAATTTGTGCAGCAATAATATCTGTTACATCTTTCCAGTTAGCTCGAACATGTCCACCTTTACCACGTGCTTGTTTATATGCTTTTGCTTTCTCTTCGTCTTCAACAATAGATGCCCACGCTGCAATACGATTTCCATTATTTTCTTCTAACGCTGTATTCCATAAATCTAATAATTTCCCTCTAATGTATGGATATTTCACACGAAGTGGACTATATTCATACCAAGAGAATGACGCACCACGCGGACATCCACGAGGTTCAAATTCTGGCATATCAGGCCCACAACTTGGATAATCGATTTGTTGATTTTCCCAAGTGATTACGCCATTTTTAACAAATACTTTCCATGAACATGACCCTGTACAGTTAACACCATGTGTTGTTCTAACTACTTTATCGTGACTCCATCTTTCACGGTACATTTTTCCCACTCTCTACTTTTGCTCTCAAGAACTGACCAATTACCATTAAATGTCTCAGTTGGTTTGAAAAAGTTTAATCCAAATTTTCCCATCTATATGAATCCTCCTACCGTTAAAGGTATTAACTTATTCCGATTTGCCGTTTTACTTTTGAATTTATAATGATTGTACAATTTTTCACATTCATTAGGTATTAGGGAATGTCCTAATTCGCATGGGGGAATCCCTAAAAAACAAAAAAGCAGGTAGTGGTACATAACGTTCTAAGAATTCGTTATACCACTCCTGCAAGGATGACTTATAAATTAATATATTTAATTTTATTGTTATTGATTATTTGTGTATATAATTGTTGTTGTGATGGATGGTAACTTTCATCAACATGCACTAAACAATGATATCCTGTTTCAGATAATTCTTCAGCTTTTAATAAAGCATCTTCTTTCGAACCTTTTATAACATATAATGAATCATCTAAATTTCTTTCATACTCTTGTTTCAACACTTTATCTTTATCAATATGGTCAACAATAGTGCCTAAAATACAAATTCCTGGTTCACCTTCAAGTTCATGTTGTTGTAATTGATGCTCAATGGTGCTTAATTTACCAATGATGACGCTTTGGTTATGACACGTAGCATTAAATACAATTGCTATCGAATAGTCCTCTGAAGTATAAGCTGTGATTTGATCAATGATACGGCCCAATCGCTTTATCCCCATATAGATGGCTAATGTCCCACCATTAATCAAATTACGTATATCTGTTTCTTGATTGATTGAATCTTTGAAATGGCCTGTTGAAAAGGTCACACTAGGCGCTACTGATCTCATTGTTAATCCTAAATCCATTGTTGCAACAGCGGCACTTGCCGAAGTTACACCAGGAACAATTTCATATTCGATTCCATAGTCTTTTAAAGTAATGACTTCTTCAGTAACACGACCGAATATTGCTGGATCGCCACCTTTGAGACGAATGACTGTTTGATACTTTTTAGCCGCTTCAACGATTTTTAAATTAATTTCGTCTTGTTGTATGTGTTTAGCGTAAGGCTTTTTACCTACATCAATGAATTCCGCATCAGCGGGTGCATATTGAAGTATGAGTGGGTTTACTAAACGATCATATAGAATAACTTCAGCTTTCTTAATACATCGTTCTGCTTTTTTCGTTAAAAGATTAGGATTACCAGGTCCAGCACCTATCAAGTAAACCTTTGATTTTTCATCTACAGACATACATAAACGTCTCCATCGATGACTTCAACTGGATATGTTTCAACACATCCAGTATCAGGTTCTTGTACTTCGCCACTTCTCAAATCAACCTTTTGATCATGTAGAGGGCAATAAACGTAGTCGCCACTTACTGTTCCTTCTGATAATGGCCCTTGTTTGTGAGGACAAATGTTATTAATCGCATGAATGTCTCCACTTTCAGTTAAGAAAATGCCAATTTCTTTACCATTAACAATCACTTTTTTTCCAATCAATGGTGTTAATTCTTCTATTGTAGTTACTTTAACTTTTTCCATAGATTTCATATGTTACACCCTCTCAACTTCAAAGATTTTTCGAGCTTCTTTATCTTCAACGATTGCTTCCCAAGGTTCGCCATGTCCATCAATCGCTTTTTTAGCATCCATAATTCTATCGAATAATTCTTTTTGACGTTCAGGATCCAGTAGTACTTCTTTAACATTTTCAAAGCCTAAACGATTTAACCATGGTGCAGTTCTTTCTGCATATATGCCAGTTTCACGATAATACTGCATTAACGCACCACATAATTGAATAACTTCATCTTCAGTTTCAACGGTAGTTAATAATTTACCAACTGTAACATCTGTACCTCCGTTACCACCGATGTAAATTTGATAACCGTTTTCTACTGAGATAACACCGAAATCTTTAACTCCTGATTCAACGCAACTACGTGGGCAACCAGATACACCCATTTTGAATTTATGTGGTGTGTCAATGTATTCGAATGTTTTTTCTAAACGAATACCTAAGCGTGTAGTGTATTGAGTACCGAATCGACAGAATTCTTTACCTACACAACTTTTAACTGAACGTGTTTTCTTACCATATGCTGAAGCTGAACGCATACCTAAATCTTCCCATACTTTAGGTAATTCTTCTTTCTTCAATCCATATAAACCTACACGTTGAGAACCTGTTACTTTAACTAATGGAACATTGTATTTTTTTGCAACTTCACCTAATCTTATTAATTGGTCAGCATCTGTTACGCCTCCACGCATTTGTGGAATAACAGAGAATGTACCATCATTTTGAATATTTGCATGATAACGTTCGTTTGCGAAGCGTGATTCTTTTTCATCTTGATGATCATGTGGGTATACCATGTTTAAATAGTAGTTTATTGCTGGACGACATTTCGGACAGCCATTTTTATCTTTAAAGTCTAGTACGTGACGTACTTCTTTAGATGTTTTTAGACCTTTAGCTCTTATTTGCGTAACAATTTGATCACGTGTTAAATCAGTACAAGCACAAATTCCGGTAGGTTTCGCTGCTACAAAGTCATCACCTAATGTGCATTGTAATAACTCGCCAATTTGTCCTTTACATTTACCACATGAATTACCCGCTTTAGTTGCTTTCGTTACTTCTTCCACTGATGTTAATCCTTTAGTCGTAATCGCATTAACAATCGTACCTTTATCTACACCGTTACAGCCACAAATAGTTTCATCGTCTGGCATATCAGCGATAGAAGTTACCGCTTCTTCTCCACCTTTGTACAATAATGATACTAATGTATAGTCTTCTAAAGATTCATGTTTTTTCATCATATTATAGAATCTTGAGCCATCATCTGTATCACCATATAATACTGCTCCGACAACTTGACCATCGCTCAAATAGACTTTTTTATAAATATTATCGACACTGTTGAAAATTTCAATACCATGGACATTTTCATTTTCAACAATTTGTCCCGCACTATATAAATCACAACCAGACACTTTTAATGAAGTGAAAGTTGTAGAACCTTTGTACCCTTCTGTTTCTTTTCCAGTTAGGTAGTCAGCTAACACTTTACCTTGTTCATAGAGCGGTGCGACTAAGCCATATACTTTGCCGTCATGCTCTGAACATTCGCCAACAGCATAAATATTAGGGTCTGATGTTTGTAAATAATCATTAACAACGATACCTCTATTTACTTCTAGACCTGCATCACGTGCTACTTGAGTAAATGGACGGATACCGACTGCCATGACCACTAAATCTGTTTCGATTATTCTTCCATCCGCCAATTTAATCGCTTCTACATCATCTTTACCAATAATTTCTTTAGAGTTCGCTTGTAACTCGATATTCATACCTTGACGTTCTAAATCCGCTTTAAGCATGCCGCCAGCTTTACGGTCTAACTGCATTTCCATAAGCCATTCTGCTAAGTGTAATACAGTTACTTCCATACCTTGATCCATTAAACCACGTGCACATTCAAGTCCTAATAATCCGCCACCAATAACGACAGCTTTCTTTTTCGTTTTAGCGATTTCAATCATGCGTTCAGTATCTTCTATTGTTCTCCAACCTATAACACTTGGTAAATCTGATCCAGGTATCGGTAATACGAAAGCACTAGAGCCTGTTGCAAATATACAAATATCATAGTTCACTTCAACACCTTTTGATGTTGTTACTGTTTGTGCTGAACGATCAACCGTCTCTACTGGGTCGTTGACAATGAGCTGAATGTTGTTTTCTTCATACCATTCATATGGATTCATTATTGTTTCTTCTACAGTCATTTTCTTCTGTAGTATATTTGATAACATTATTCTGTTATAGTTTGGATAAGGTTCTTTCCCAATAATTGTAATGTCAAATTGTGAATCTGAACGCTCTAGAATTTCTTCTATCGTTCTTAATCCCGCCATGCCGTTTCCAACCATCACTAATTTTTGTTTAGTCATAAAATATGCCCCTTTTATCACTTTAAATTTACTTATTTTCCATTTGCAATTTTTTGTTTTTTAAAATGTTTGATATTCAACATTTGTTTCTTCACTGCTATTCTATAACAGATTCCACTTCAAATGTGATGATTTTCACAAATTAATTAAAAATCGGGGAATTCCCTAATACGTTTAATAACTTGTCCAAATACAATAAAAAACTGAGACAACACTGTGCCTCAGCTTATAAATCCTAATTAAATGTTAATTGCTTTAAACGTTCACTAATAATTTCCTTCAATATATTATCAAAATTAATAGATGGTGTAATATGAAGCGTACCCTGTATATCCATTTCTGAAATGAGTCGTTTTACTTTGTTTACTAGTCGCCCATCATATAAAAACATTGGCACTACAATAAGTTCATCATACGCATTCCAAAGTTGATCCAAGTCATTTCTAAAAGTAATGTCACCATATAGCGTACGACAATAGATAGGTACAGGTTGATTCATTTTTTCACTAAATTCCTTTAACTCATCATGTGCTTTCGTATATGAGAAACTACCATGTGCTATTAATACAATCGCATAATTAGAGGAGGTAGAAATTTCAACATCTTGAATACGTTTTTCAACTAAATCTACCATATAGTCATGCGTACCAAGCGGTTCACTAATTTCGTAACTTATTTCAGGATGATCTTTTTTGATATTTGATAAAATTTCAGGAACATCGACGATATAATGCATTGCCGAAAAGATCAAAAGAGGTACAACTTTAAATTGAGTTTCACCTTGCTTTATTAAACGACCAATCGTGTTTTCAATACTCTTTTCTTCACTTTCAATAAACGCTAATTCATATTCATACGTTTCATCACTTAATAAACGATCTAAGAATTCTCCCAATGCTTTATTTTGATTACCTTTTCTCATGCCGTGTGCCACTAATATATTCGCAACCAATCGCTTCATCCCCTTTATATAAGACTTTAGTGCTTTTCAAATTTGGTCATAAAATGCTTTAATGTTGATTAAAATGATATGTTTTAATCATAATTTAGTCAACTTTTTCAATAATGTGGTTGAATTAATTCAATAAAAAAGGTTGTGCTATTTACTCATTTAACTTAGTGATAACACAACCCTATTATTGATTACTTAGCTTTTATACTATCACGTGAACCATTTAAATACGCATATACTAAACCAATAAATATACCACCACCGATATAGTTACCAATTAAAGCAAACACAATATTTTTAATAACACCTAACCATGATAGTACATCTATATTATAGAACACCATACCTGCATATAAACCAGCATTGAAGACAACGTGTTCATAACCCATGAATACAAACACAACAACACCTGCAGCAATAAAGAATGCTCTTGCCAGTCCTTCTTTAAATAACATAGACACGTATATACCAATATTAATAAAGAAATTACAGAAGATCGCTTTAACTAAAATATTTAACCAAGTTGATTCTACCGTTTTCATATGTACTGTCTTACTTAAGCTAGCAATCATTTCTGGCGTCATAATATGCGTCCCTTTCATTAAGAAGAATAATATGAATCCGCCAATAATATTCCCTATAAAACAGAATAAGAAAATGAACAACATCTTATTAATAGTAATGGCTCTATAATACCAGCCGACCGTTAAATACATGAAATTACTAGTTAGTAATTCTGAGTTCGTCAACACAATTAATACTAAAGCTAAACTAAATGCAATCGCACCTAGCAAATTAACTAAACCTTCATTAGTGCCTGCAAATTGTGTTTTAATTGCCAACATAAATACCGTTACGATTGCTAATAAAAAACCTGACATGATTGCTTTCAATGCATATCTACCAGGCGTTTTTGTAGCCATAATCTCTTTCGTCTGTACCTGCCCAACAGCAGCTTCTACAATATCACGCGTTGCATGGGTGTCCTCAACCGTTTTATTGTTCTTCAACATATGTATGCCCCCTACATCCTTTAAAGTTATGTTTCAATTATATATTTTTTAAAAAAACATGAATAGCTTAAATTTTTTAGGTAAAAAAGTGAGGTAAAATCGTATCATGTAGACACGATTCTACCTCACTTAGTAATTCACTATTTATGTGCTTTAAGTCTTGATAAATAGCGTAAACCTGTAGCAAAAATGCCATAGCCTAGCGCTGTTCTTAAAACATATTTAATTGCACTATTATCAATTGCCTTTGAATTGAGTAGTACTGTAGGTATTAATGTACTAACTGAAAATAGAGCTAGTACTTTTAAATATCTTTCTTTCATATCATCAACCTCATTTCAACTACATTATAACTTAAATATAGTTGAATTTTTTGACATACTTATGACTTTTTTTGTCCCAATAGTGATTCTAGTTGATCCAATGTAGAATTCATTCCCGCTTCTACACCCATATCAAGTGCTTGTTGCGCTGCATCTTTTGTTGGAAAGATTGAAGTTGACGTTACAAGCGTGCTTTGCGCTGATTCTGAAGTGAAATCAATCAAAATTTGCATCCCAGGTAATGATGTATCTTTCTCACCTTGAGATGTAGCAAAGAAATCTAAGTATTCAATATGATTAGGTTTATCCACCTTTTTATATTCAGTCAATGTGTAACTTGTTTGTTCTGGCATTTCTATCGCAAAGAAGGCATCACCACCGACTACTGGGTTAAAACGAAAAACTTTTGTTTTACCTCCTTGAGGATGAAACCATTGTTCGAATAACGTCTCCGTAGTGTATGCCTCGAAAACTTCATTTATTGGCGCCTCAAACGTTCTATTAAATATAATTTTATTATCTTTTAGTTGAATTGACATTTAAATCCCCCTATCTATTTGTTAAATGCTCTCTCTGAATTTACCAGTTATTGATTTTAATTACAAAAAAAGCTCCCTTCAAAGTTTACATTCATTAATGTCTACTTTGTAGGGAGCCATATGAGTATTTTTATTAAGTAGTATAACTAGTGATTAGTCTTCAAGTGGAAATTCTAAATCAAATTCAACATTTAAGTCTTTTCCTAATAAAAAACCACCAGTTTCAAGTTGTTGGTTAAACGTAATGCCATATTTTTCACGGTTAAGGCTACCAGTAATTACTAAACCAGCAGTGTTTTTACCGTTTAATGGATTTAAACTAGTACCTTTATAATCTAAATCAAAAGTTTCTTCATGTGTTTGATCTTTCATAGTTAAGTTACCAGTAACTGATTTATCATCTACTTTAGTAATTTCAAATTTAATTTCTGGGTAGTTTTCAACGTCTAAGAAATCTGCGCTTTTAAGATGATTATCACGATCTGCTACTTTAGTATCAATTGAATTTGCTTGAACAGTAAAAGTACCTTGCAATGAACTTAAATCATTGAAATCACCTGAAATGTTAGCGTCAAATTCGTTAAAACGTCCTTTAACATTTGATACAACTAAATGTTGAATAGAAAAGTTAACTCCTGAATGTGCTGGATCTAAATTTAAATTAGCCATGTGTACATACCTCCATTATTTAAATTATGAAACTACGTAACTGAAAATCAGTACCATAGTTTGTATAATTATTATACTTAATATAATAAAGAAACTTATATGGAAATACAAGTAAAAAGACTCAAATTTTAAATTTATTAATGTGCTAACATCTCTTCTTTAATATCGTCCTTATCTAATGAGGCAGGATAATACGTTGGCCAATGATCCATTTCTTCAAGTAATGTTTCATTGTTGTTACCCATAAAAATGTGGAAGTGTTCTGCTTTCTTAGGTGCGATATTATGATCACTAAACTGAACGTACTTAGGTAATGTTT
Source organism: Staphylococcus sp. HMSC069D12 (assembly GCF_001810405.1). NCBI lineage: Bacteria > Bacillati > Bacillota > Bacilli > Caryophanales > Staphylococcaceae > Staphylococcus > Staphylococcus sp. HMSC069D12. The sequence goes on along the minus strand of NZ_KV801114.1, from coordinate 128,261 downwards.
GCTTGTCAGAGTGCTTCAATTTAAAAATAAATCTAACTCCACGATTACCTTTCTTATAATCTAGGATTTTTTTACCAACATATTCATACGTTCCAGTAACCTTATTCCCATTTTTTTCAAAAGTAATGTTGTCACCTTTAATATTTATGCTAGAAACGTCAGTTTTGTAACCTTTCTCATAGTATTTTTTATACTCTTTTTCTGTCATAGTGCTATCTTCTTCAGATTTATGTTTCATTACATCATCTAAATCACCATTTTTTAAATAGGGATACACTGATTGCCATTTACCTTCATAATCTGATAATGCACGATCTTTAACTTGTTCATCTTTGAAATAACCATCTGAAATAGCTTTATCATATTTATGTTCAGCTTTTTCGTCTTGTACTTTTATATTGGAACTCAATGCTTTATCTAATACTTCAATATTTTTGTTCATCAATGTTTGATAATTCATCGATGCATCTTTAGATTGTTCTTTATTAAGTGACTCCATATTATAGAATTTTAACGGTTTTGCATTTGTTTCTTTTCTGATTGTTTCAGTTACTTTATTCGCAACATTATCCTCATACAATATGTATTTAACATTTTTCTCATTAATCTCTTTTACTAAGTTTGTAAGTTTTTTTTGAGAAGGATCTTCAGCATTCATATTTTGAATTCCCTTTTGAACAAAGCCATAGCGATCTGCGAGATAACCTAGAGATTCATGAGAAATAAATACAGCATTACCTTGTTTATCTTTAGTAATGTTGTTCATTTTATTATCAATATCATTTAACTCTTTTTCTAATTTTTTAAAATTTTTCTCGTATTCATCTTTATGTTCTGGATCTTTAGTTACTAGCTGATCTTTAATTTCTTTAGCAAACACCTTATTTTTCTCAGGATCTAACCATACATGTGGATCATACCCACCATGATGATGGTGTTCGTGTCCATGTGAATCCTCGTGTTCTTCATTACCGTGTTCGTGTTGGTCTGTTAGTAGTGTTGATTGATCTAGTTTATCTTGTAATGAATATTTCTTTTTATCATTTTTAATTGTGGCTGCAACTTTCTTAGCGACTGGATCTAAATCATCACCTGTATATACAAATAAATCAGATTGATTAACCTTTAACATGTCTTTCTGAGTTGGTTCATAATCATGTAGGTCTGTGCCAGCAGGATAAATAGACGATACATTGACATGGTTACCACCTATTTCCTCTATAAAGGATTGCAAAGGATATACAGTTGTAGACACATTCATTTTGTTATCACCTTTAGAATCTTTATTAGAACGATCTTCCTTTCCACAAGCGACTAATATAAATACAATAATAGTTATCAAAACAGTAAGACTTAAAAAGCGTTTCATTTTATACCTCCTAAATAGTAATAATTACGATTTAAAAGTATAACTTTATTTGTATAAAATTACAATAGTTTTTTATTTTTCTTATTTTCAATTTAATAAAAATCATCTTTTATTAAAAATATCTATCATTGATTAAGTTACTACCTTTCTAAATTTTTAAAAAAAGAAGAATCATAGTGAAGTACACTACAATTCTTCTTTGAATCAACATTATTAAATTTATTTCACTTCTCTTTAGTGGTTACAATATAACACAAAATGAATGTCACCGTTACTCACTATGACATCGTGACTATAAGTATTTCTTCCATTCTTCGACTTTATAAGGATCTTCCACTTTTTTTCCATTTATAAAAACAGTTGGAACAGTATCAATGTTATTATCTTCTGTTAGTTCCTTTTGTTCTTCTGCTTTTTTCCAAGCTTCACTATTCTTAGTCTTATACTGCTTTTTAATGTCAGTTTTTTGTTGCGTCGTAATATCTAACTTATCAATTTCTTTATCAAGAAATTGTTCTGTTAACCACTTTTTATCCTCGTCTTTTTGATTCGCGAATACGTTACGTTGAAAAGTTAAGTATTCATTAAGTGCAACTTTTTGCACTGCGTTTCCGGCTCTAGAGCCGACGATTGAATCTTTACCAAGAAATCCAGCATTAATAAATTGATACTCTACTTTATTCGTATCAATATAGTCTTTTTTAATTGTTGGCATTACATTCTTTTCCACTTTTTTACAGTATGGACATTTAAAGTCTCCATACTCAACGATTAAAATTTTGCCATTCTCAGTTTTAGGTGGTTGCTTTTCCTTGTTGTTATTAGAACAAGCACTTATGATGATTATTAAAACCATCATCACACTTATTATCAAAATTCGCTTTTTCATAGATGCTCCTTTGTAATAACATATTAATTCATATTTTCTTCCTTATAATCAGCATCATGTGATTCGATATATTGTTTTGTATCAAAGTTATCAATGCGTTTCGCTTTTTTACCATCAAATTGATAAGTGTAGTAATGAACTTCTTCATTATTACTTAAAGGTTTATACGCTAAGACAACATACTTACCATCTTCATAAACATAAATATTCGCATCTTTTTTATCAAAGTGTTTAACCATATCTCCTGTATCATTCTTAGCCATTTGCTCTTGCTTTTGATCTTGCATTTTTACAGCTTTATCTATTTTATCGACATATTTATCGTTACCACACGCTGCTAGCAATAATATACCGACACTTAACATAACTAATATACGTTTCATATATTCACTCCTATTGCCCAGTTCTCTCTATCTATCATTATACTTCTTTTGCAAATACTATCATACAATGGTTTTAAAATATGCGCTAGTTCATAAAAATTTAGTTTTCTAAAAATATTTATTATTATAAATTAAATATATATTTTAACCTACAACTAAAGTACGGTGTGATTTAATAACTTATCTTGTGTAATAGTTGTAGTTATTTGTTAAAATAAAGGATAATTCTTAAAAACGCAGAGGAGTAGATGAATATGAAATTCGTAACTTTATCACCGGAGGAATTTGAGAAATTTACATCCAGTCATTTCTCTCATTACACACAATCTCGAATTCACTTTGAAAACAGAAATGAATTAAAAGGTGATGTGCATGTTGTAGGTGTCAAAGATGACAGCGACAATGTCATCGCTGCAACTTTAATGACTGAGGCACGTGCTTTAAAAGTGTTCAAATACTTTTATACACATCGTGGACCTGTCATGGACTACAGTAATATTGAATTGGTTCACTTTTTCTTTAAATCACTAACAAGTTATTTAAAAAAACATAATTGCTTATATGTATTAGTTGATCCTTATATTTTGGAGAACCTACGTAATGCTGATGGAGAAATTTTAGAAAGTTACGATAACCGAGCAGTCATCAAAACGTTGGAAGATTTAGGTTACAAACATCAAGGATGGACAGTAGGTTATAGCACAATGAGTCAAATACGTTGGTTATCTGTCTTAGATTTAAAAGACAAGTCAGAAGATCAATTATTAAAAGAAATGGACTATCAAACACGTCGTAACATTAAAAAAACGTATGAAATGGGCGTAAAAGTAAGAACGCTACCTATGGATGAAACAGATACGTTCTTTGAATTATTCCAAATGGCCGAAGAAAAACATGGTTTCAAATTTAGAGACAAACCATACTTTTATGAAATGCAAAAAACGTATAAAGACCATGCAATGCTTAAACTTGCCTATATTGATTTAAAGGATTACTTATCTACTCTCCAACAAAAACACGATTCATTAACAGTACAATTATCCGAAGTCGATGCTGTATTAGAGGAAAACCCTAACTCTAAGAAAAATAAAAATAAACGCACACAAATACAACAACAAGTTGATAGTAATGAACGCAAATTAAATGAAACGAAAGATAAAATTGCTGAAGAAGGCGAAACACTTAATCTAGCTGCGGCTTTATACTTATATAATGAACATGAAGTTTATTATTTATCCAGTGGTTCAAATCCTAGATATAATGCGTATATGGGCGCATATCGTTTACAATGGGATATGATTAAATTCGCAAAAGAACATAATGTAGATCGTTATAATTTCTACGGTATTACAGGTGACTTTAGTGAAGATGCTGAAGATTATGGTGTACAACAATTTAAAAAAGGCTTCAATGCTAATGTTTACGAATACATTGGAGATTTCATTAAACCGATACACCCACTTGCATACAAAGTTAAACAACTATTAGAACGTAAATAACTATTAGAACGTAAATAACTATAAAGCAAAAAACACTTTTCTAAGTTCAACTTTATGAACTTTAGAAAAGTGTTTTTCATTATTAATCTTCATTAATTACATTTAAGAAACGACGTAATTCTTCTGTCTTAGGATGTTCGAATATTTCGTCTGGTGTACCTTGTTCACCAATACGTCCTTCGTGTATAAAGACGATTTTATTTGAGACTTGGCGTGCAAATCGCATTTCATGCGTTACAATCACCATTGTCATACCTTCATCAGCTAATTCTTTAATTACTCTTAATACGTCATTAACTAATTCTGGATCTAATGCAGAAGTAGGTTCATCAAACAACATTACTTGCGGATTCATAGCTAGTGCTCTAGCAATTGCTACACGTTGTTGTTGACCACCCGAAAGTGCATGTGGACGTTGATCTTTAACACTTGTTAAACCAACTTTTTCGAGTAATCCCATTGCTCTTTCTTTCGCATCTGCTTTACTCATTTTCTTTACAGTTACTAATCCTTCCATTACATTTTCTAATGCAGATTTATGAGGAAATAGATTATAACTTTGAAATACCATACCCGATTGCTTGCGTACGCTCATTTGAGACTTTTTATTATTAGCGGTATAACTTTCACCATTAACACTAACATTACCTTCAGTCGGAATTTCTAAAGCATTAATCATACGTAGTAATGTCGTTTTACCTGAACCAGATCGTCCAATAAGTGTTACGACTTCCCCTTTTTCTACGTTTAAATCAATGCCTTTAATGACTTCTTTATCATTGAATGATTTATGGATACCACTTAATTCAATCATGAGTTATACCCTCTTTCAATATATGATTCATAGAAGCTTTGGATAACTGAGATAATGAAGCAAATTACCCAATACATAACCGCTACAAGAATATAAATTGTGAAATATTCATATGTTGTAGACGCTACCTCTTGAGCTTTACGGAACATTTCTGCAACTAAGATAAAGCCAAGTAATGATGTATCTTTAATTAAACTTAAGAATGTATTTCCTAAAGCTGGTATTGAAACACGGATCGCTTGAGGTAAAATAATTCTTTGAATCGTTTGTCTATAGTTCATTCCTATAGAATAAGCCGCTTCTGTTTGACCTTTAGGTATAGAAATAATACCACCACGGATAATTTCTGATGCATACGCACCAACATTAAGTGACAAACCGATGATAGCTGAAACAACTGATGATAATGTCCATTGTTCATCAGCATTACCAGTTACTAAGCGTCCTAATTCAGGAATACCATAAAAGATTATGAATAACTGTACGATCATCGGTGTACCACGAATAATTGAAACGTATACTCTTGCGATACCTTTTAAAACTTTACTCGTTGAAATACGCATTAACGCTGTAAATAAAGCAATAATCAAACCTAAGATAAATGTAACTATTGTTATTGGAATAGAATATTTTAATAAACCTTCCAACATTGGTCCAAATGCTTGCCCTGCCGCATCTAATGCATGTTGTTGTTGACTATTTAGGCTCAGAAACATTTTCACCGAACCATTTCTTACCAATTTCCGCTAATTTACCATTTTCTTTTAATGTTTTAAGTCCATCGTTGAAATCAGATACAACTTTATCATCAACATCTTTGTTAAATGTGAATGCTGATTTACTTTGCTCTGCATTTCCTTTGATTGCTTTAATTTTAGCGTTTGGTTTTTGTTTTTTATAATCTAAGTAAGATAAGCTATCGTTGAATGTACCATCAACACGATTAGATAATAATAAGTCCATCGCTTGGTTAAAGCCATCAACTTTAGTAATATCTGAACCTTTATCTTTAGCTAATTGACCATAGTTAGACGTGAATGTTTGAGCCATTTTTTTACCTTTGACGTCATTAAATGATTTAATGTTCTTTTCATTTTCACGTACTACTAAAACTGCGCTTGAATAAGTGTAAGGTGTAGAGAATTTATATTTTTTCTCTCTATCTTTGTTTACACCAACTTGGTTAGCAATAACGTCAAAACGTTTCGCATCTAAACCAGCAAACATTGAATCCCATGATGTTTCATTAAATTTAAGTTTATAACCTTTTTCTTTTGCAACTGCTTTGATTACATCAATATCGTAACCAGTTAATTTGTCTTGTTTATTGTGGAACGTGAATGGTGCATATGTACCTTCAGTACCCACTTTCAGTGTTTTACTATCGCTGTTACTACTACTTGATTTAGAATCACTATTTTTATCAGATGATCCTCCATTACCACAAGCAGCTAACACAAAGATAAGTGCTAAAGCAACAAATAAAAGTCTTTTCATCTACCTTGTCCTCCATATTCCTATTAGATTAGTCAGAATAAATTAATTCTAATCTCATGGGTGGTAATAGTCAACATTATTTTACATTTGCCTAAGTGTTCAGAATGTTTGGATATTAATAAAATAAAAAAGAGACCTAGACATAGAACGTTTTTTAGAGGGAGCCCTCTATGGTATCCCTTCTATGAAAAAATGCTTAAACATTTTCAACGTTCGTCTTGATCTCTTATTTTAACTATATAAAGTTCATTTAATTATTTTGTAATTTAGCTTCTGCCTTAACCTTTTTCTTACTTTTAATTAAAAATGTAAGCAATAAACTGATGACTGTAATAATAACGGCAAATAAAAATCCTGAATGATAACCGTGAAGCATGGCATCAATTTGTATTTGTCCTGCCATTTCTTTTTTATCCATACCTTGATAATCACTCATCGTCGGTTGGAAATTCTTACTTGCTGTACTTAATATTGTTATTAAACCTGCTGTTCCAATTGAACCAGCAATTTGCTGAATGGTATTTGTCATGGATGAGCCATGAGCATTAAGTTCTGGTGTTAGCTGATTCATTGTATGCGTCATTATTGGCATCAAGCCCATTGCAATTCCAATCATGCGAATAGCATAAACAGTTGCCAACATTATCGTAGATGTATGTTCATCCATGACTACAAAGTAAGAAGTAGTTATAAGAACAATAGATATACCAATTATTGCTAACACTTTAGCACCAAATGTTTCGTATAACCAACCTGAAATAACAGACATGATAGCCATAACAATTGCTCCAGGTAGTAAGATGAGTCCTGAATCGATAGGCGTTCTTCCTAAAAGATTTTGTACAAACATAGGCAATACTGTTTCAGAACCTATCATCGAAATCATTGTTGCAGCCATAATCGCTAAACCAACTGCAAACTCTTTATTCTTAATCACTTTGAAACTTAGTAATGGCGTTTCAAGTCTCTCTTGACGCCAAATAAATATTCCGACTAATAGTATACCGCCTATTATCGTTATTAATACTAGTGGATCATCCCATCCATCACTTGAAATAGAACTAACACCGTATAATAATCCACCAAATCCTAATATAGATAATATTATAGAAATGAGGTCAATAGGAGTTTTAACTGTTGTTCCAACGTTTTTAATAATTTTTAAAGCTATAAGAAATGTTATTGCTGAAATCGGTGCTACGACATGGAAAAGTGATCTCCAGTCAAAATATTCAACTAAATAACCCGATAATGTAGGACCAATTGCTGGTGCAAGACCTATGACCAATCCAAACATTCCCATATATTTACCACGTTCATGTGGTTTAAAGACATCTAGAATTGTTGTCATCATCAGTGGCATCATAATACCTGAGCCTAATGCTTGAATAATACGCGCGATTAAAAGGATTGTGAAGTTTGGACTAAAACCGCCTAACATCGTCCCGATAAAGAATATCAGAATTCCAGTTAGGAACACTTGTCTTGTTGAGTATCGCTGTATAATGAATGCAGATAATGGAATGACTACACCATTAGTTAGTAAGAATGCAGTTGTTAGCCATTGTACTTGTGAATATTCAATGTTAAAATCTTTCATTATTCTCGGCAACGCTGTAGTGAGTAGCGTTTCATTTAACAACCCGAAAAAGCCACCTAACAACATCGTAAATATCATTGCTAATTTTTGTTTATGTGACATATTATTCCCCTCCTATCTACCTAAGCTTTCAATAGATACATTTGACTATTATACATATATAATTTTAAATTTCATATAAATTGTTTGTATTATTTTATAAATCGTAATAATTACTATTTACTTTTAGCTTACTTTCCTTTATCCTTTTTAAAAAGGAGGAATCAAATATGAAACAAGATTTACAAACAGCACGTCGAAATTTGAATAGTCCTAATATCAAAACTCGCAAACGTGCATTAAAAATAATTAAACAATACAAACGTAATCGTAAATCAGCTTAATGTTATCTATTTCTTCCATAAATAACTCCTACAAAGAAAAAAGGCTGTGACTAAATAAAATGTCTCAGCCTTCTTTTACCATATTGGCAGTAGTTGGTTGATTTGAAAATGCGCTTAAATCAAGTTTTTTCAAACCTACTCATCCTCGTCGGGATGGGACCACGAATTTATTTTAATTTCTGCCCCGCTCCCACCACTTTAATTTAATAATTATAAATAATAATGATCAATTACATTTAAATTGTCATCTAATTCGTAAATAAGTGGTGCACCAGTTTTAATTTCATAACCAATGATATCTTCATCAGATACATTATCTAAATATTTAATTAATGCACGTATTGAATTACCGTGTGCAGCTACTAGAACTGTTTCTCCATCTAATAGATGTTGAGAAATCTTATCTGTCCATATAGGTACCACACGTTCTAACGTTGTTTTTAAACTTTCAGAATAAGGCATCATACGATGATCTAAATGTCTATAACGACGATCTTTTAAATATGATTCGCGTTGTTCTTCAGTTTGTGCTGGTGGCTTAACGTCATATGAACGTCGCCATTGATGCACTTGTTCTTCACCAAATTCTTTTCGCGCTTCATCTTTATTAAGACCTTGTAATTTACCATAATGACGCTCATTTAAACGCCAACTTTTATGCACTGGAATCCACTCTTGATCTGATTCAGCTAATAAAAATTGAGTTGTCTCTAATGCTCTCGTTAACAATGAAGTAAACGCCACATCAATTTCAATGCCATTTTCTTTTAATTTATGTCCTGAAGTAATTGCTTCATTTCGTCCTTGCTCAGATAGTTGAACATCTTCCCATCCTGTAAATAAATTTTTAGCATTCCATTCACTTTGACCGTGACGACATAATATTAATTTTGGCATATCAAAACACCTTCCTATACGTTAGTTTTAATTGAATGATTTTGTGTAAAATGACTTAAAACCAATCACTAACTCTAAATTTACTTCCCTATGCTTTGCAACAAGTAACCTACTCTTTTTCTATTACATTTATTATAAAACTATTTCGTTAACTTTCATAATATCTTAAATTCACGCCATTTTTGGCATAAATGACGTTAGTTTGTCATGTTCGTTACCTTCAGTTCATTTTTGATACTATCTTTTGATATTGTAGTAACCTATGTCATTAAATGAGGTGTTATAGTGATTCTACCGTAATCAACAGCAAGACATATTGGGATGCATAATCTAAAAGGATATTAAAAGATAAGTAATTATGACTTCACTTAATTTAATAACAATTTTAGATTACTTACAAAAAACCAATTTCTAAAGGAGATTATTTATTATGAAGAAATCAATTTTTGCATTAATGACAATGGTATCTTTAGGTGCCGCAGGATTAGAATCCGGTCAAGCACATGCGAGTGAAATGACACATGGTCAACAAAATCAATCTTGTCAATATAATCAACATACACAATTACAACACAATCAACCATCTCATCAGAGTCAACATTCTAATGTAGCATCAGCTGCAACTACACAAGCTAATACAACTAATGTTACTACTAATACATCATCAAGTAACTCCGAATCTACGGCCGATAATAGCTCATCTAGTAACACTTCAAATGATGACAATTCATCTAATGAAAGCTCATCAAGTGAAGGTACATCTTCAGTATACAAACAATTTATCACAGCTAGTGGAACAGAAGAGTTATGGGAGAAAATTGTCTTACCTGAATCAGGTGGAGACCCTAATGCGTCTAATGGACAATATCACGGTTTAGGACAGACAAATCAATCTTGGGGCTATGGCTCTGTCGAAACGCAAACAAAAGGCATGATTTCATATGCTAAAGAACGTTATGGTTCAATTGAAGCTGCAATTAGTTTCCGTGAATCTAACGGTTGGTGGTAAAATTTAACAGAGCTTAAGTTCTGAGGCAGAACGCTTAGAATTTATGTTTAAATAACTCGAAAAGCGTCCGGGACATAAATTTTCTGGATAAGTATAACAGACAATTTCTATTGAAATAATATAGGAATTGTCTTTTTTATTTTAATGTAGAATTCCATATGAATTCAAAATATTTTGGTGCGACTCTTGGCGTTTTAATTATTGAACACAAGTGCTGTTGCACTTGTATAAGGCGTTCTAAGATAGAATACAAAACATAGTTGCGAAGACCCCTAGGGTAGCAGTGCCAGTCGAAGACTACAGGCTGAGACGGCATCCCAGGAACGCGAAGCAGCTTATGTGAGTAATCATCTATCTAAGAACGCCTTTAGAGGACTACAGGCACGAGCCTTTCCTGCAAGAAAGTGTCGCAACTATAATGAGTAAAAATTCATCTAAGAATTTCTTTACAACCCAGTCCCCTAGGCAATTGAGCCAATAATACGAAGTATTATAAATAAAGAAGCTAGTAAATGAAGTTTTTAAGAGTCATTTACTGGCTTCTTTATTCGTAATCACTATTTTCAGAAAAAAAATCATTAAGATTAACAATGCTTTTGTTCAGAATCTATTCATCTTACTTTTACAAAGTATCCGGTTCTGGATGTACATATACTGATGATATACCTTTACTATGCAAGTGATTCTCCACTCGATCACAAATATCATGTGCTTGTTGAAGAGACAAATGTGCATCAACAACAATCGTAACATCTAAAAATATACTACTTCCATGGTAGCGTCCCTTAAGATTGTTCACATCTTTGACATCATCCACTTCCAATACAACATTACGATATTCTTCAAGATCCTGTTCATTGAATCCATCGCTAAGTGCAAAAATTGACTCTCTAAAAATACCAAATCCGGTATAAATAATTAAAAATCCTAGAATCGTTGCTAAAATAACATCGACAATAGGTAAACCAAATTGAGTAAATACTAGACCAATTGCCGTACCCATACTAACTAATCCATCTGATAAGTTATCTTTTGCAGCGGACTTTAACGAACTACTCATCGTTTTCTGAGCTAATCTATGATTTATTGCAAACACACCTATCATAATTAACCCACTTATTAAACTTACAAATATTGTGACTACATTTGGTGTATTGTGCTCATTTGTAAATATTCTAGGTGCATTTTCAATCACAACTTGAATACCCACGAACATGATAATAAATGAAACCAACAACGTTGAAATATTTTCAGATTTCAAATGACCATAAGGATGATTTTTATCTGCTGGTTTTATTGAAATTTTCAACCCAACAATAACAGCTATAGATACAATAATATCTGTCATATTATTCAAAGCATCTGCTCTAACAGCTGCTGAATCAAAAACAAATCCAGTAATATATTTAGAAACAGATAAAATAATGTATACTACTAAACTTAAATAAGCCCCTCTTTGTGCTAATTTAAGATTTTCACTTTGAGACATCTTGTTAACCACCTTAAATGCTTTAATATCAATAGTATGTACTATCAAAATATGAATGACAACGTTTTTTGATTTCTATAAAATTCGTATAATTAATCTAATTAAATTTTTAGCAAAACCTAAATTTCACTTTAGCTAAAGCTATAAAATTGTCACTCTTTAAAGTCATTTGAAGTTTCGTATTATAAAAATAAATCACCTAAAGTTGCACGTCATTTAATCCTTTAAAATCCACTTTGAAACAATAAATGTAATTGGAATAGTAATAATTAAACCTGCAAATGGTGCGATTTCAGATGGAAATTGAAACCACTTAACAAAGACATATAATAATAATGTTTGCATACCCATATTTATAACTTGAGTTAATGGAAAGCTTAAAAATTTCTTAAGCGTTGGTCTTACTTTATAAACGAAATAACAATTTAAATAGTAAGAAATAACAAAACTTACTAAGAAACCAGCAATATGACTAATCATATAATTCACGTGAAATAATTTTAATAATAATAAATACACAATATAATAATTAAGGGTATTAATCCCCCCCACAATTATAAATTTAATAATCTCAAAGTGGGTTTGATTCAATTTCATCGTCTTTCTCCTTTGTCGTCATTTTTCTTTTTTAATTTTCAAACGGCAGTATTTTAAACGAATATTTTTCTGAAATATGATGAAATTCTTTGAAGTTAGTTAAATCTGCTTCATCTGCTGGTGTAATTTCAAATAGATAAGTTTCATAAGGTAAATGTGATAATGTTATGTGACGCTTATTGCTATCAATTTGCGATTTTACATCTTCTAGTCGTTGTTCACTACGAATATGTACATCAGTGAAAATAATTATATTTATAATCGCAAAGATAAGTATACAACTTTTTAAAAGATTATAATGGTTCAACGTCAAAATGCCTAATTCTGAAATTAAATTAATGAGTACAATTATACAAAGTAAATATGCTAAATAAAATTGTCGAACTGAAACTTCAGTAATTAAAATAACTGGTAACACGCTAATTGGAATAGAAACAAGTGACATAAAAACCAACAATCGATTATATGGTAATTGAATGACTAACTTACATGAAATTGCAATGCTAACCATCATTATAAGACACAATAGAGTATTAATGACTTCAAACGTAAATGTCTCTGACAATTGTTTCAAATTAAAAGGTTCATATATAAAGATTTTATATATAGGCAATATACAAATACCTATTTGTAAAATGATTCGCTTTATTGTAGGTAAAGTTAAGAACGCGCTACTTTTTAATAGCAATATTATTAGAATAATCACTATTAAGGATAAAATAATAATATTATTAAAAAAGAGATATCTTGGAATATCTTTTAGAAGTGATATTTCGAACTTATGGTTTAACCCAAGCATGTCTAAGTGTCCTCTTAATGCCTCAACACTTGAGAAGATATAAATATATTTATCATTTAATAGCATCACCATCGCCCCACATAATGAAAGCAACCAACCAAGTACCAGACTATAGTAAAACTTATGATTGCGTATGGCATAATAAATCATTCCTACAAGTAATATACTGGCATTATAAAAAGCTAAAGGCTCAGCAAACCACTGTCCCAATGTACATATTAGCCAAAATATAAAAACTTCAATACGACTAAATTCATCTTTATTAAGTAATACTTTTATTATAAAACTTAAGATATATAAAGAAAAACATGTGCCAAAAACATATGTATAAAAAAATTCAAAATTACCATAGCTTTGTGCAAACAAGGAATTGGGTATAATAAATAATAAAACAGTGCTTAATATTAAATAATTTGTGTCACCAAACTGATTCAATAATCTTAATAAAAGTACCACGATAAAGATTGATATAAACGCAAATGATAATGTACGAAGTAATATAGAATGGACACATGCAAATTCTAATAAATTGCTAATGTATCTTCCATTAAAATTATTAAAAACATTTCTGACCACTTGCATACCGTGGCCACTACCCCAAAACCAATCTGTACTATGTAAAGGGATAATGTAGCCTAAATAGCCATAATATAGGATCAATCCAATCATCCAGATGTAAAATTCATGATGTTTAAGTCTATGCATGTCGAACTCTTTTATGTCATAAAGTTAATTAAATTAGCACTCGTTTTGGCTCAACTAATTATATTATATTCTTTTTTTATTAATTATACATTCAAATATTATTTTATACTAATTTTAAATATATAAACTATTGGAGGTCTACTAAGATGAATCTTAGAAAAATAGTCATTGCCACTGATTCATTTAAGGAGAGCATGTCAGCTAAAGAAGCTGGTTTAGCAATACAAGATGGTTTCAAGAAAATATTTCATGAAGATATTCACTATGACATTATCCCAATGGCAGATGGTGGTGAAGGTACAACAGATGCTCTAAAGGAAGCGCTTAATGCTAAGACGTACACCATTCCAGTTCATGACCCATTGCATAGAAACATTGAAGCTTCATATGCACTTTCCCAAGATAATCAAGTAGCTATCATTGAAATGGCTGCATCATCAGGACTAGATTTATTGACAGATGAAGAACGTAATCCACTTATTACATCTACTTACGGTGTTGGAGAAATAATATTAGATGCGCTTGATCATCATGTTACTAAGATCATTTTAGGCATTGGAGGAAGTGCTACCAATGATGGCGGTAGTGGCATGTTATGTGCATTAGGCGCTCAATTTCTTGATTCTAAAAATCAACCTTTAAAACTCGGTGGCGGCTACTTATCTGAGCTAGCAAAAATTGACATTTCAAACTTAGATCAAAGACTTAAGCACGTCACATTTGAAGTTGCTTGTGATGTGACAAACCCGTTATTAGGTGCTAATGGCGCAACTGAAATCTATGGTCCTCAAAAAGGTGCTGACGCTAAGATGATACCAAAGTTGGATTCCGCACTTACAATCTATCATGATATGATAGAACGAGAACTAAATCTAAGTGTCAAAGATATCCCAGGTGCCGGTGCTGCTGGTGGATTAGGTGCCGGTATCCTCGCATTCTTCAATGCGTCACTTTCTAACGGTATTGATATTGTATTAAAAGAAACTGACTTTTCGAGAAGAGTGCAGGATGCAGATCTTGTCATAACTGGTGAAGGAAAGATGGATGCTCAAACGGTCTTTGGTAAAACACCTATCGGAGTAGCTAAAGCAGCAAAAGAACATCACGTTCCTGTTATAGCTATTTGTGGTAGTCTTGACGAAGGATACCAAGATGTTTATAAGCATGGCATTGACAGTGCATTTAGTTTAATTGAGCAATCAGAATCATTGCCTTCATTATTAAATAACGCTAAACGAAACATGACACATACTGCTGAAAATATTGCAAGACTATTCAAACTAACTATTTAAAATATGAGGTGACTATCTTGAAACGAACAGACAAATATAAAGATTCTTACAAATATGATGAACAATATCGCAAACGTAACCGACAAAGCGCGGATGGACGTGCGCGTCATGAGCGACGTGAAAGTCAAGAAGCATACAATCGTAGCAATTCACGTTATCGAGATGATGATCCGAGATATCGTAATGATGACCATCGATATCAAGATGATTATGATTATCGTGAGGATTATCGCCGACGTAATGATGAATATGATGAAGATGGTAATAGATACTATAACGATCGTGACTTTAGACGCGAGCAACAGTTAGAAGAAGAGAACGAAAAAAATAAGAAATCTAAAAAATGGCTAATTGCTATTATTGCAATATTGTTGATTATCGTAGCGGTATTTGCTACAAGAGCAATACTTAATAACAATAGTAGTGATAACCAACAAACGAATAATGCTTCTAATGACAACAATGTATCTAAGGATTATAAAAATGAAGTACAAAATCAAAGTGATAATATCAAACAACAAGTAGAAGATGCTAAAAATGACATTAAAGATAAAGTAGACACTGACTCAAGAATTAAACAAATTCAAGAGGATGTTAATAACTTAAAAAATAGTGAACAAACTGGTGAAGATTCTAAATTAACTAAATTTTATCAAGAGCAAGTCAATAAATTAAAAGAAGCTAATAATGCTCAACAAAATAACGAAAGCCAAAGTAAAGTTAATGACTTACTCAACGATGTAAATACAAAATTTGATGAAATTAAAGAGAAATTAAATAGTATTCTTGGAAATTCAAGTGATACAAATTCACAATAATTGGCTTGATTGAGAAAGCTTATATTCAAAACTTTTTGAAAGTTAATCAACCTATATTAGGCGACACAATGAATCCTGTGTCGCTTTTTTTATTTTGTAAATTACAAATATACAAAAAACCTTTATAATGTAGTTTGCAAACTTTTTAAGGAGAAACATTATGCAACCTTCAACTCATACAAAATTACCCCTATTGCTTCTAATAGTATTAGGTGTAATGACTGCATTTGGACCTATAATTATTGATATGTATTTACCCGCATTACCTGAAGCACAACATCAATTTAGGTCGTCAACATCTGAAATACAACTTACATTATCATTTGCAATGATAGGTTTAGCACTTGGCCAATTCCTATTTGGCCCATTATCTGATGCATATGGTCGTAAAAGAATGGGTCTTATCATATTATGTATATTTTTCTTCGCCACACTTAGTGGCGTATTCGCTACTAACCTAATTTTATTTTTATGTATTCGTTTTATCCAAGGGTTTACAGCCGGTGGTATTATCGTTATAGCCAAAGCTTTCGCTGGAGATAGATACGAGGGCGATTTATTAGCAAAATTTCTAGCATCACTAATGGTCGTGAATGGTATTGTTACTATCATCATGCCATTACTCGGTGGACTATCATTAACACTTGGATCATGGAGAATTGTATTCATTATCCTAACATTTATAAGTCTATTAGTACTATTAGGCGTCGCTACAATGATGCCAAAGACACATAAATCGGAACACAAATCACTTAACTTTAAAGACATTTTATTAGATTTCGGTAGTCTAATGAAAAAACCACGATTCATTATTCCAATGTTGCTACAGGGGTTAACGTATGTAATGTTATTTAGTTTTTCATCCGCTTCTCCATTTATTACGCAAAAAATTTATAATATGACACCTCAACAATTCAGTATCATGGTCGCTGTTAATGGTGTCGGTTTAATTATCGTGAGTCAGATCGTCGCACTTCTTGTAGCTTATATTAATCGTTTCAAACTTATGATTTATTTAACCTTAATACAAGTTGTAGGTGTCATTTTAATTGTGGTTACAGTTGCAGTTCATGGTCCCTTATGGATTTTACTTATCGCATTTTTCTTAAATGTATGTCCTGTTACGTCTATTGGGCCACTTGGTTTTTCAATGGCAATGGAAGAACGTACTGGTGGTAGTGGCAATGCGTCTAGTTTATTAGGACTATTCCAATTTATACTTGGTGGTATTATCTCTCCTATTGTAGGACTCAAAGGACAATATGACGCAACCCCATACATTTTCGTTATTATGATAACTGCAGTCATTTTAATAACACTACAAGTGATTTATTTTAGAAATCATCGTAACCCAGCATAATAAATTTTTTATTCAATATAACTAGAAGATTAAGACAAAGGATTAAAATGCTACATAAAATCATGCAGTAGTCGACTAAACTGAGAAGATGCTCATATCGAGCTTTTCTCAGTTTTTTGCATTTCCTTTTAAAATGAGTCCATTAATTTAAAATCAAAGTTACTCGTTCACAATATTTTAATAACTTTCCAACAAATAGGTGACAGCTATATTTTTTCTAATTGATAATCATTATTAACGATTATAATGAAAGTAAATAAAGGAGGAGTTTTAATGATTACAAATGAATCTATCGTTGCAGAAATTGTTACTGATATCCCACTAAGTGCTGATATTTTCAGAAAATATGGCATCGACTTTTGTTGCGGTGGCAATATGTCTATAAATGAGGCAGTTAAAAATAAAAAAGTTGATGCAGAAACTTTAATAGATGAAATTAATGAACTTCCAAACCATAATCAAGGAAACATTAATGTGAAATATCTTGATGCAGCGTCATTAATTCAATATATACAATCTCGCTATCACGAAACAATGCGTGAAGAATTTAAGAATCTATCCCCTTATGTTACAAAAATTGCTAAAGTTCATGGACCGAACCATCCATTTCTAATTCAGTTACAAGATTTATATCGTCAATATCGAGATGGTATGCTTGAGCATATGGCTCAAGAAGATGAACATGATTTCCCAGCGTTAATTAAACTTTCTCGTGGTGAACAAGTAGATCATTCATCTGATATCATTCAAAGCTTAGTTGACGACCACACTCAAACAGGACAATTACTTGAAGATATGCGTGAATTAACTAGCCAATATCAACCTCCTAGTGAAGCTTGCCAAACTTGGAGATTAGTATATCATCGTCTAGAGAATTTAGAACGTGAAACTCATGAACATGTACATTTAGAAAATCACGTACTCTTTAACAAATTCAGTTAGAACAGGAAGTGTTGACTATGGTAACTAAAATAGCCGGCCATACATTTTTAGCACAATTAGGAAAGAAACGTTTACGTCCAGGGGGTGTGTTAGCAACAAATTGGCTTATAAATAAAGGACACTTCTCCAGTGATAAACGTGTTTTAGAAGTAGCTTGTAATATGTGTACAACTTCTATTGAATTAGCTCAAAAATATAATTGCCACATTGAGGGCGTAGACTAAAATAAAACCGCTTTAGAAAAAGGTAAACAAAGTGTTTCGAAACACAACTTAGATAAGCTTATTCATTTAACGCAAGCCAATGCTATGAAATTACCTTTTGAAGATCAGAGTTTTGATATTATTTTAAATGAAGCGATGCTAACAATGTTGTCTTATCAGATTAAGGAAAAAGTGCTAAATGAATATTACCGAGTATTAAAGCCGAATGGCATTATACTTACACATGATATTGCAATTATTAATAGACAAGAGGCGCCAACGGTCATTGATGAATTAAGTAACGCCATCAATATGAAAGTTACACCTTTATCGCCTGAAGATTGTATATTCTATCAAGAAGCTGTTTTTTCAAATATTGAGTCTAAAGCAGGTCCACTATCTTTAATGACTCCAATAGGTATGATTCGAGATGAAGGCCTCCTTGGTACGTTAAAAATTATTAAAAACGCTCTAAAACCAACTAATCGCAAAATGTTTATCAAAATATTTAAAACAATGCGTAAACATAAAAAGAATATGAATTATATCGTTCATGCAATTAGAAAATATATTGTGAAAGTATAACAAGAACTGAGAAACGCTTAAAACAGCGCCTCCTCAGTTCTTTTAATTACAGTATTTTATAGTTTTGTAATACCTATTTTACCTCAATCTTTTGTCTGAACTTCTATAGGAATCCAAATTTCTGTAATATAATCATTACTTTGGGTATTTCCTGGTAAATAATGTTCAAACATAGGTGCTCTAATCGTCTTAAATTTAGCTTGAGGTAATAACTCTTGATAGATTTTAGGCATTATCGATTTAATCGCTTCTGGAACTTTTCCTTTCGCATCTATAACAACATACTTATGAGCTGACAATTCGAGTGTATTAAAGTGCGAATCATTATTATTCGAATTATCACAAGGTACACCAATGAAATAGTCGAAATGATTATCTTCTTTCTGTAAAATGACGCCTAACATTCCTGATAATGTTTGATTACTAAGTTCTATTAAATCATCTACAACCCCATCATTATTTACTTTTTGCCAAAATGACGGTATATCTTTTTGCATCTCATCGTCACTCTCATACTTTCTTAAGACACCGATGAGTTGAACATGATTTAACTGTTCCAATTTATATTGTATTGCCATTCAAATGTCCTTTTTTTCATTTATTCTATATCAATAAAGTCAAAATCCATATTAATATACGAGATGACCACTAAGGTATATAATAAATTTACTTAAATTAAGTGATGTAAATCATAAAAGCGTCTTTGAGGAGAATAAGGATGAAAAGAACGATATTATCAATCAAACCAATTAGCCAATTATTTCCAATTCCAATGGTCATGGGCTGCGAAGGTGTTTCAGCAGCAATGTTACTTCAATATAACAGTCATAATATTAAAGCAACTGAAATTATGAAACATTGGCCCAAACATCCTAATAATCCCTATAAAGGTTATGTGGGTCATCACTTACTTGTCAAATTGGGTCATCATCAAACCATCTTTCCAGATGCTTATGTTCCATATTTACAAACAATTGATTCACGTATTGTTGATGGCACAGGTACTGACCTAACATCGTTAGAGACCGTAATCGATTCAGGTCAACCGGTCATCATGTACCACACGAGTTTAGGACGTAAACCATTTCGAAAACACTTTACATTTGATAATCATGAGAAAGAACTCGTTTCTAACATTCATGTTACGCTATTAATTGGATATGATGATAAATATTACTATTATATAGATCCCTTATGGAGTCATTTATTTAAATTTTTCATCTTTCCTGCTATAGTTCCTAATCGCTTTCAAATTATTAAAATTGCAAAGTCGAAATTAGAACGTAGCTTTAACGCTCCTGGTCGTACATGTATTTATCTTAAAGTAAACGCCAATGATTAATAGTTACTGTTAAGTGAGGTTGAGATAATTTAAGACACTTCCCGATCTCACATATATTTTATTCAAAACTAATATCAAATGTTATTAAAGCGTTATTGATTTCTTGATTAATATCACTTGTTCTCCATTGTCGTTGATACCCTAAGCAAGGACAAATATATGTGATGCCATTTTCACTAATTATCTTGCGAAAATGCACATGCCCCATAATGCTATAACGAATGGAATAGGTTGAATAAAATTCATCAAAGTCCTTAGTACCAATATAAGCATTAAAGAAATCAAAAATGCGATGCGGCATAGGTACTATAAATTGAGGATGCGTAACAATGTGTGTCATTAAAATAACATGTTTACCTTTCACTTGTTCTAAGTCTTCTTGTATTTGTTTAGCCGCCTCTTTAGATAACACTCTATCATCAATATCCCAATCAATTTTCACTTTATCTTGCCATGTGGCACCATAATATTTCCCTCTTTTAATTCGATCCAAATCAAATTTGCTATCCGCATAGCTATAATCATACCAAGCTGTATGTCCAACAATTGCCCAATTATTATTAATAATATAAGGTTTTCCGATTAAACAATCTGGCTTGCTAGCATAAAATTCATAAATTTGCTTTGAACTGAGTGATGCTTCTGAAGTCCAATAGTCATGATTACCAGGCACGAATAAGATTGGTATACGACATTTTTCTTTTAAGTCTTGAATAAATTGATAACCTTGCTGAAAATGATTAGACATATCTCCTGCAATTAATAATAAATCAACACTTCTTTGTTCCACAATATGGGTGAGTGCATCAAGATATGCTTGTGGCTCTAGTTTAGGATGTCGATCAATATGTAAATCTGAAATTGTACCTATCTTCATTAATGTCTTCCCTCTTACTTGTTTTGAATTGAAATCATTATGTCATAGTTATTATTAATAATAAATAAATCTGTTTATTAAATTTTCAGAAATTTGTTTATATTTTATACAATAAAGAGTATAATAAAATTACCTTTTAGTAAAGTTACATAATTTGTGAACAATTAGTATCAAAATCGCTTTTTATCTAAAATTTAACAGCTATTGAACAAACGCTATACTTTGTTAAAAGAAAAATTTTTTACACAAAAAGAAAGCGTTTACAACTAAAATTAAAAAATCGCATCATTGCTTTCTAAGGAGGAAGTATATGGCTAGACAGTTGGAAAGAGAACTAAACAACAGGCATATTCAATTAATTGCGATTGGGGGCGCAATTGGTACAGGATTATTCCTAGGTTCAGGACAAACAATTGCATTAACAGGACCTTCCCTTTTACTAACATACATGATTATTGGTATGGTCATGTTTGCATTCATGCGAGCACTTGGAGAATTGTTATTAAGTAATACACGATTTAATTCATTTGTAGATATTGCGAACGAATACATAGGTCCCTTTGCCGGATTTGTCATTGGGTGGACATATTGGCTCGCTTGGATTGCTTCAAGTATGTCAGATTTAACAGCAATGGGACAATATTTTAGTTTTTGGTTCCCACAAGTTCCACATTGGATTACCGTCTTGTTCATAGTATTAATGTTAATCTCTTTTAACATGTTAGGTGCAAGATTATTCGGTGAATTGGAATTTTGGTTCTCAATTATCAAGATTGTTACTATTATTGCGATGATCATCGTTGGACTTGTCATGATATTCTTCTCATTTAAAACATCTTATGGTCATGCATCGTTTAGTAACTTGACTAATCACGGCGGTATCTTCCCTAATGGACCATTTGGATTCTTAATGGCATTCCAAATTGCCGTTTATTCATTTATTGGTATTGAACTTATCGGGGTAACTGCTGGTGAGACGAAAGACCCTAGAAATGTAATTCCTAAAGCGATTAATAACGTGCCTATACGTATCTTATTATTTTACGTCGGTGGTTTATTAGTCATCATGTCGGTTATTCCTTGGAATAAAATAGACTCAAATAGTAGTCCATTCGTAACGATGTTTAGTTTAATCGGCTTACCATTCGCTGCTGGACTAGTAAACTTTGTAGTATTAACTGCCGCAGCATCAGCAACAAACAGTGGTATTTATTCTAATAGTCGTATTTTATTCGGACTTGCTAAACAAGGTTTAGGACCTAAAGTTTTAAGCAAAACAAATGGTAGCAGTGTTCCCTACTTATCTATGTTAGTGTCATCTGGTACCTTATTAGTAGCAGCATTGCTTAATTTTATTTTCCCAGATGCCATTAAATTATTTATTTATGTTACAACACTATCAACTGTTCTATTTTTAGTAGTATGGGCAATGATTATCATTTCTTATATTGTTTTCGTTAAAAAGAATACAGAAGAACACCATAAGAATAAATTTAAACTCTTTGGTGGACTTAAGACAGCATATGTCGTACTCGCATTTTTCGCGTTTGTGTTTGTACTACTATTCTTTAGCGAAGATACAAGAGCGGCCATTTTCATTTCACCAATTTGGTTTATCTTCTTGTTCATCTTTTATAGAAAATACAAGTCTAATGCAGAAGACTTAGCAGAACGAACTCGTAGTCAAGGTCGTAATTCAATTAATTATTAATCATCACATTAATTAATTGATAAACGAAATTTTTCAATTTATATAAGCAAATTAAACTGAGAAGATGCTTAAATCAAGCTTTTCTCAGTTTTATATTTTTATGATTTTAACTCTGTTCTCACTATAATACAACTTTATTCAACTACTCCTACTTTTAAACATTTCAAGCAACTCTATATTGATAACCACTTTAATTCATATATCCGTTTATAGACACTTAAATATCGTAAATAGATAAAATAATAATCATAAAATATTTTGGTAAATAGGTTGCCATTTTTGGTAGCTTATCATGTCACATGGTAAACTATTAGTATTCATTTTATAAAGGAGTTATTCATGGAACTATTAGAGGCATTTTTATTATTTATATTCGCAGTTATTATTAGTTCTATTATTTATAATAGGTTCCCTAAAATTCCTACTGCTTTTATTCAAATCGCATTGGGTGTCTGCTTATTTGTGCTACCTATTCCAATGCACTTTGAATTTGAATCGGAAGTCTTTATGATGGCTGTTATCGCCCCTCTGCTATTTGTGGAAGGTACTCATATTTCTAGAACAAAGTTACTTGAGTATCGTAAACCCATTGTTCTTATGGCAATGGCCCTTGTATTTACTACCGTTATTGGTGTAGGTTTCTTTATTCACTGGATTTGGGCTGATTTACCAATGCCAGCCGCATTTGCAATTGCTGCAATTCTGTGCCCTACTGATGCAGTCGCAGTTTCCGCAATTACCAAAGGTAAGATATTACCTAAAGGGTCAATGTCAATTCTTGAAGGTGAATCGTTACTTAATGACGCTGCAGGTATCATTTCATTTAAAATTGCAGTTACTGCACTTGTAACTGGTAGTTTTTCAGCGTTTGATGCAATAGGCCAATTTATTATTTCAACTATTTTAGGTGTGTTAATTGGTATCATTGTTGGCGCACTAGTCGTAACTTTAAGAGTTTATTTAACTGCCAATAAAGGCATGAAAGATAGTAATACGTTAACATTCATTCAATTACTTACTCCTTTCGCCGTTTATTTTATTGGCGAAGAGCTTCACGCATCAGGAATTATAGCCGTAGTTGTCGCTGGTTTAATCCATGGTTTAGAACGCAACCGTTTAATTCGTGCCCAAACGGAATTGCAAATGAACTATAACCAAATATGGAATACGCTAAGTTATGCATTAAATGGCTTTGTATTTGTAGTGTTGGGATATATTGTTCCCGAAGTAGTTATGGAAATAATTCATGATGAACCACAAAACATTGTATTTTTAATCACAACTGCTCTATTAATTGCGCTAGCGATATATGTATTTAGATTTGTTTGGGTGTACTTATTATTTAAAGATTTTTACTATCCAAACAACGTTCAATCTTATTTAGATGATGAAGAAGATGCTGGACCACCGAAGCGTAATCACTATGCCTTTATTATGACGATGTGTGGGATACACGGTACCATTTCCTTATCAATGGCATTAACACTTCCATATATGATGGATGGTAACCAAGAGTTTATATATCGTAATGATCTATTATTCATCGCTTCATTTATGGTATTAACTAGCTTAATTCTCGCTCAAGTTGTTCTACCGTTTATCACACCATCTGAAAAGGTCTCAGAATTTAAAGGTATGTCCTATCAATCAGCTAAAATATTCATGGTTCAACAAGTACTTGATACTTTTAAAAAGAAAAACTCTGAAGAAAAAAGTATGGATTATCGACCAATATTAAATCAATATTTTAATGAGTTATCATTCTTAATCAATATGGAACCGGACAATAAAAATACGAAGGAATTACGTCGCCTTCAAGAAATAGCTGAAGAAGAAGAAACAAGAACACTAGAACGATTAATCGAAAAAAAAAGAATTACTAAGAAGGATTTAACAGACTATCGCAATATTATGGAATTCAGTCAATCTTATCGTGAAATGTCTATTCTAAGAAAAATAAGTCGTTTCTTTAAATTGATTGGCTTACGATTTAAAGCTCGTAAAGAATCACGAAAAGAGGCACATCGCACTCATAAAGAAAACCGTGCATTATTAAAAGAAGAACATCATGCTACATTTGAACAAAATAAAATGGATATTAAAGCTAAGCGTGAAGAATATAAAGCTGAACGTCAAAAAGTAAAAGACGATAAAAAGGCACAAAGAGAAGAATTTACAAATAGCTTTAACAAAGTGCAACAATTAACGCGTGTTGTTAATCACAATATTATTATGAAAATGCGTCAAGAACAAAATAGTTCAAATGTCTTAGAAGTGAGTTTAATTATTAACCAATATCACAATCTATCTCGTACGATTCGTCACAATAAGAATAGAAAGCAACAAAGAAATCAAAACAAAAAAGTATATGAACTTACTACACAGCAACAACAAGATGTAAAATTAGAAGCATTATACATCCAACGCACCATTTTAGATGAATTAATTTCACTAAATAAAGTAACTAATGAAGTTGCAACCCAATTACGAGAAAACATCAATTACAATGAAATCGTACTAGCACATGAAGTAAGCAACGCTCACTAAAATCAATTAAAGCCCATAGATAATGTAACCTTGCATTATCTATGGGCTTTTCTATAAGCTTATTTGTGTAATTTAAATGGTACAGTTGCTAAAATAACATTCTTTTGATAGAACAAGTGCATTTTTAATCTAATACTCGTTTGATTGTGTAAGAAGTTATGCCAAGATTTTTTTGTAATAAACTGAGGCACAACAACTGTAATGACATAATTTTTATCATTCGCTTTTTTATTGATCTTATCAATAAATCTTGAAATTGGTCTAATGACACTACGATATTCTGAATGTAAGATGACTAAACGCACATCTGGATAATGACGTTGCCATTTTTCAGCAAAGCATTTATCCGCTTCATCACCAAAGGAAACATGTACTGCTATAACATCATCAGCAATCATTTGAGCATAATACACTGATTTATCAATGGCTGATGTAATCGTACTTACAGGAACAATCGCTAAATTTTTATCAACGATTGGCATATCTTGCACCATCGCTGTCGATTTCAACTGTTTAGCAATATCTTTATAATGACCTTTGATACGTAGGAATACAATCACAATTAAAGGTAAAAATATCAATATTGGCCATACATGGCTAAATTTAGTGATCAAGAAGATCATAAATACGATAAATGTAATTGTTCCACCTATCGCGTTGGCAATCAATTTACGAGACCACCCTTTTTCTCTGCCTCTAATCCATTTTAGCACCATGCCATATTGAGCTAATGTGAACGGAATAAATACACCTACAGCATAGAGTGGAATTAAGTTCTCAGTTTTACCATCAAAAATAATAATAAGCAAGATAGACCCAACACCTAAAGTAATGATAGAGTTCGAATAACCTAAGCGATCTCCTCGAACACTAAACATACGAGGCATATATTTATCTTTTGCCATGCTAGCAGCAAGCATTGGAAATGCGGTAAAACCAGTATTCGCTGCTAAAACTAAAATCATTACTGTTGTTGCTTGAACAAAATAATAACCAGCATTGTGTCCTAGAATGTTCATTGCTAATTGAGACAATACAGTCGTTTCAGTCTCAGGCATTACGCCGTACCAATAGGCCAAACCTACAATGCCTACTAATAGAAATGCAAGGATGCCACCCATTGTAACTAATGTTTTAACGGCATTTTTCGGACCAGGATCTTTGAAATTAGTCACCGCATTAGATATAGCTTCGACACCTGTTAAAGATGAAGCACCAGATGAAAATGCTTTTAATAGTAAGAATAGCGTAACACCAGGCACAGCTGTTCCCACTGTTGCGTGCATATGTGGTTCAGCTTGGCCAGTTGCAACTTTCCATACTCCTACAACAATCATAATAATTAACCCGATAATGAATAAATAGACTGGATAAGACAATACTGTAGCAGATTCTGTCAATCCACGTAAATTCATTATTAAAATAAATAGTACTAGTAAACATGCAATCAATACTTTGTGATGATACAGTGACGGAAATGCAGCTACAAACGCATCTGCACCAGAAGCGATACTTACCGCTACAGTTAAAATATAATCAACAAGTAATGAACCACCAGCTACTAGTCCCCATTTTTCTCCTAAGTTAGTCTTAGAAACCATATAAGCACCGCCGCCCTTAGGATAGGCATAAATGACTTGGCGGTATGATAAGATTAAAGCTGCTAATAGTACTAATACTGCACATGCAATTGGTAACGTGTACCATGACGCCATAGCACCAATGACTGCAAGTGTAATCAAAATTTGCTCCGGACCATAGGCTACTGATGACAATGCATCAGAAGAAAGTATTGCTAAAGCCTTGAAATTACTGATTTTTTCATTTTTCAAATCGCGATTTCTTTTAGGTTTACCAATTAAAAGTCTTTTAAATTGAGTGAACATAATACTCTTTACCTCTTTATATTCAAATTCAATGGATAAAATATACTCCCATTTTGATAAAAAGTATAGATGCCCCCACTATTTTAACGTAATTTATTACTATTAAAGTTACATTTTACAGTTATATTTATTTGTAAAATTTCTATTATTAATAATTTAAATCAATAGATAGCTATACAAAAGAAACACAAGAGCAATTTATCAAAAAACTTGCTATACTATTGTCGTTAACGTATAAATTGTTCACTACTTAAATCTTATGATCAGAGGATTAAAAATGAAAAAGACATTTCTTTTCAGTGGAGTCGTATTAGTTATTATCTTATTTATTTGTTCAATCATGATTAAATGGCAACCCAACTATTCAATGATTAGCCCTACTTCTCAAAATTATTTGGACAGCATTGTCAAAAACGAAATGAATGATGGTCACATTCCAGGCGTCTCTGTATTAATTATTAAAGATAATAAAATGTTACTCAATAAAGGTTATGGGTATGCAAACATTAAAAATAAACAAAAAGTAACCTCTAATACACGCTTTGAAATTGCTTCTAATTCCAAAGCAATGACGGGATATGCCATTATGCAACTCGTCAATGAAAGGAAAATCAAATTAAATGACCCTATAAGTAAATACATACCTAACTTTCATATGAAATATAAAGGAAAAAAAGTAGAAATCACTATTAATCAATTAATATCTCAAACTAGTGGTATTCCAAGAGATATCACTGACAATGATAAAATCACAAAAAAGACGGATAGTCTAGATGGAATTGTTAACAGTATTAATGGTCATTCACTGAACCATCGACCAGGAGAACAGTTCGAATATGCTAATATGAATTACGATATTTTAGGTTTAATTGTTCAGAATATATCTCATTCTCCCTATTCATCTTATATGAGTGAACATATTTTCAAACCTTTAAATATGAAACATATTTCTACTAAAGAGAGTAATAAAAAGGGCGGAGATGATGCTCAGGGGTATGATATTCAACATAATAAAGCATACTCAGATAATCCAAAGTTTAATATCGGTGATAACCCGTCAGCCTATTTAATGGCTAGCACACGTGACTTAGAACCTTGGATAAAATTTCAACTTCATCCCCCAAAACATTTAAAATCTTTAGTTGAAGCTACACACAAACCAAAGGTTAAAACAAATGACGATGATGATTCTCAATATGCAACAGGCTGGTTTATCACTAAGGATAATCAAGAAACACTTATCTATCATCCAGGTACGCTTGAGAACTATTCTTCTTATATTATTTTGAATCCTAAGAAAGACTATGGCATTGTTGTTCTCGCAAATGCTTATTCTAGTCATACTCCAACGCTTGCCAAACATATAAATACGCAATTAAGTCAAGGACAGCATATTGATACGGTACAATACTACATCAATCAATACAAAACTATGATTATTGTAGTTACAATCGTGATTTGGATCATGGTTGCTATAACTTTGATTTACTTATATCGTCATATCACCAGTCATCAACCGATCCTATTAAGCGTTCAACATAGAAACACGAAATATCGAATACTCATACTTTCAATCGCCTTTATTTTAATTTTAGGTCTTCTACATGTATTGCCTTCATTGTTACTAAATGGCTCTGATTGGCAATTTATTATGTCTTGGCTACCGGCACCAGCTAAAGTCACTATACTAGGTTTCATCACTTTATTAACGAGTCTTTTTGGTTTGACTCTTTTAAAAATAATTACATTTACAAATAAATCAAAGTCATAAAATTGAGATTAACCGCTACGCTTATCATGCGAATATGTTAAGCTAAACATATTAAAGACTAAGATTATTAAAGACCTCAAGCACATAGGAGATTATAAATGAGAAAAAAATGGTCCTTATTCATAATGAGTGTTGTCATATTATTGGGTGGATGTGACTATTCTCATAAAGAAGATCAACATGGGTTCTTTTATACTATATTTGTTAAGCCAATGGATATGTTACTTCACTTCTTAGGTCGAACATTCCATGAGAATTATGGATTAGCCATTATTGTCATTGTACTTATCATACGTCTTGTACTAATGCCACTAATGTTTATCCAAGTGAAAAACATTCACATTATGAGAGGTAAAACTCAGGTAGTTAAACCGGAAATTGAGAAACTACAAGATAAACTAAAGAATGCTGATACACAAGAAGAACGTACTGCAGCTAATAAATTATTAATGAAAAAGTACAACGACTATGGTATTAATCCATTCAAAAGCCTAGTTGGAACTTTACCAATATTAATCCAAATTCCTATTTTATTAGGTTTATACGCTTGTATTAAATATCCAACGAGTGGTGGTATTATCGAGCACCCTCACTTTTTATGGTTCAATTTAATGCATACGGATTTAATCATGACATTTATAGCAGCTTTACTTTACCTCATTCAACCTATGGTAAATGCAATGCATTATCCAAAAGAAGAACGCCGCACATACTATGTCATGATGGTGTTATCTCCATTATTTATTATTTATGCATCACTGCAATCTGCTTCAGCCTTAAGTTTATACTGGGCGATAAGTGCAACGTTTTTAATTATTCAAATGCATTTTGCACATAGCCATTATGCAAAAGTAGGCAAAGCTGCTGGAGATCAGTTACGTAAACAAATTGAAGAACAGCGTAGAAGTAAGTCTACAAATCACAATGACTAACTCAAAAAAGAGCAAAACATACTAAAAAGAGACTGGGATATTAAGTTCTTGTATAAGAATAAAAAATACTAAGTATTTTGGCGAGACTCTTGAGAAAATAGGACAAGCTGAAGACTACAGGGTGAGGCTAACTCCTAAGAAAGCGAGCCAATAATTCGAAGTATTGTAAATAAAGAAACTAGCAAATGAAGTTTTTAAGACTCATTTACTAGCTATTTCTATAGGAATAATATCCCAGCCTCTTTATTTCATTTCTACAATCTTATTTTAAAGGATGCATACCATCTTTCCATGTATTGTAGATTAGTGTACCACCTTGTTCTTTAAACTTGTCATTGGTGATGCCACGTTCAAATGGTTGTACGGGTTGGATAGTGACTTCAGGATCCGCACTAACTTCTTTTGAATACCATGCTACAAAGTCTGATCCTTTTACTGGCTCATCATCTGCAACATTATAAATACCAGTATCAAAGTTCATCGCTTGAATAGATACTTCAACAGCATCATCTAAATGAATGAATGATGTGACACCATCTGACAATGTTACTTCTCCATCTTTAAATTGATTATAAATCATACCCTCTTTACCATACCAAGTACCTGCTCCATATAACCAACTGAAACGTAACACAACATATTGGTCCATACGAGCGGTTTCTTTTTCAAGTCCAATCACGCCATCTACCGTAATTTTTCTGTCACCATCTGAATGATTATCTAATGGTGTTTCTTCAGTAGCAAGTCCTTCTCCTGGTTCATACATGAAACCAATACTTTGAGCTACTACTTTTTTAACATCATATTTAAGTGCCGCATCAGTTAGGTTTTTACCGCCCTCTATACGCACTTTTGAGTTTGCTACCATATCAACATTTTTTAAATCTGTAATTTGATTAATGATAATTTCAGGACGAAAGTCATCAATTGCTGCATCAATAGTATCCGCTTTTAAGATATCGCCAATATACGCTTTAGCGTTTAGTCCTTCTAATTTCTCTTTACCTCTCTCAGATGTAGTAAATCCGGCAACCTCGTGTCCTTCTTCAATCAAACGTTGTGTTAATCTTGTTCCGATTAATCCTGTTGCGCCTGTAATAAATATTTTAGTCTTTATTGTACTCACCTTTCTATTTCTCTTTTTCTGAAAATGAATATCTCAATCTAACCTACTTACTTGAATCTCTAATCATATCAATAGTATTCATCCAAACAATATGACCGAACAACTCTGAAAATCGTTCTTCATAAGGTAAGTCTTTAACCTGAGGTGTCAAATTCAACTTTGGCAATAAATATTCATGAAATGCAATATGTATAGCAACGCCAAATAATGATCCTTTCAATGCTGTGATTCTTGGGAATTTTTCAGCTAATAAGCCATATGCTAAAGCATTTGCTACAGAGAAGCCATAATGAATACCCATAACCGTTATTGGAATATCATTACCATTATAGTGATAGGTTGCTTTTTTGATCGAATCTGGTAAACCCACCTGATTCAATAATGTCATTGGAGGGGTTTCTTTCTCACGGTCAGGTGTTCTAGGCGGAACGATAGCTTCCCAACCAATCTTAACTGCACCACTTAGCAATCCACCTACAATACTCGTAATGATGACACGTTTCGTTGAACGATTCATTCTAATAACAGCTCCTTCAAATTCACTTAACTTTCTTCTACCCTTTTATGAAAAATTTAAAATCATTCATATTAAATTAAGGATTTAGCGTATCAATTTTAGTCACAAAGATATAATTATTCGACTCAAAATGGAGTGAGATGTTGAATTCAATTTGAATTCAACATCTCACTCCAAGCCTTATATATTAAATTGGTTTCATATTTGAATCTTAAGTCACAACTAACATACTTTGTATTAGCATATTAGATGAAAACATGTCCTTCACACCTTCTAAGTGGACATTATTTTGCATGTCGTTGTTGTTCTTTCGCATGTACCAGATTCGCTACAAATTGGTTAACTGGAGCATCTATATGATGTTCTTTACCTAATTGAGCAACTGCTCCATTAATATAATCAATTTCTGTAAGTCGATTATTGTTAATCAAATCTTGATACATTGATGGATAATGTGGGCCTACCTTTTCATTTAAATCGATGAGATAATTGTAAACTTCATCTCCATTTAAATGTACGCCATCTACCGTTGCTACTTGTACAATTTCCTGTGTAATCTTGTAAATAAGCTGTTTCGCATAATCACTCTCATTCAAATTTGATAAACGACATTCTAAAATCGTACAAAGTGCATTAGCAGTACCATTCACACAAATTTTCTTCCAAATTGATTGTTGCAACTGCTCACTTTTATATGGATTAAGACCAGATTGATCTAACAGTTCATACACGACATCAACATTAGCTTGACCTTCAGGTACAAGTGCACCAATTTCAACCGGACCTGCACCCATTAAATGCGTATGTCCAGGAGATTCTAATCCTGCAGTCCATGTAGTAACACCGCGCACAATTCGTGATTCATCAACATAATGTTGAATTAAACGCTCGTGTTTCAAACCATTCATAGTACAAACCATAATTGTATTGTCATGAATGTGTGCTTTAATATGTTCCAGCATATCTTGTAACTGCATCGCTTTAGTAAATAAAAAGATAACATCAAATTGAGCATCTTGAGGAATATCGTTATGTTGATACATCGTCATGGTAAGATGATGATTTTCACCATTGATGTCTATATGTAAACCTTCTTGTTTAACTGCTTTCGCTTGTGGCTCCCATCCATCAATTAACGTTACATCATAACCTTGACGGTATAACATCGCACCAAATCCGCTTCCTAACGCGCCAGAACCTGCAATTGCTATTTTCATAAATCACGACCCCTTTTTTCTAATGATGTTTTTAAAATACTACTTTAAATTTGTAGAGTCAATATTGTAAACGGAATATTCACAATTTTAAGATAATTAAATATAAATTGTTCTTTAATTTATTAAAAAAGATATCGAACTCTTATTGAATTCGATATCTCTATCTTTTAAAAACTAATATTTATATTAATCTGTTCTTAATTTCTTAGGAACTAAAATCAAGATAACTATAAATGCGGTTAAAGCAATTCCGGCATTGAATAATACACCAGCAGCGCCACCTAGTTGTAAATTCATTAATGATGCGCCAAAACCATAAATGGTACTAGACATCGCAACACCAAAGGCATTACCTAAAGATGATGCCATTTTATACAATCCAGATGCTACCCCTACTTTGTCGTCAGGCGCTTCCGCAACCGCTGTATCAGTAGAAGGTGTGGCATATGTACCTAAACCAATACCAAATAATAAGTAACCTATAATACTTGAAATAATATAAGCAACATTTGGTAAAAATGTTAAAGATAATAGTAATAATCCTAAGAATGCAAATCCACTACCTATTAGTAATGGCTTTTTAGCACCAAGTTTTTGTAACAATTTTTCACCAACACGAATCATGACTAGCACAGCTACAAGGTACGTAATTGAAATTAAACCTGCTTGTAGTGAACTAAAGCCTAATTGACTTTGATAATACGTATTAACAACAATAAGTGTACCACCGGCAACACCATTTAACATAAAGTTTGATAATGTCGCACCGCTGTAACCCTTATTTTTGAAAATATGAAAATCAACTAACGGGTTCTCTACTTTTAATTCTCTAATAATAAACAGGATACCCGCAACTAAGAATACAGCACCAAGTGATAAAATCATTGGTGAGAACAGTCCACGATCTGCAGCTTGCGTAACCATCACGTTAACACTCAATAGTGTAATAACTAATAGTATTAAACCAGTAATGTCAAATTTAGTTTTAGTTTCATTCGCATTCGGTTCAACTTTAGTCTCGGGTGTATGTTTAATTAAGAAAAAGGCTAAAATTGAAAGTGCAATTGAAACAATAAAAATCCACTGCCATCCGATCGTTGAGGCCATGAAACCACCAAATAATGAACAAATACCACTACCGCCCCAAGAACCTATAGACCAGTAACTGACAGCGCGTTGCCTTTCTTTTCCTATGTAATATTCATTTATTATTGCAAGTGTAGACGGCATAATTAAAGCACCAGATAAACCTTGTAACGCACGACCTACTAATAACAACCATGCGACAGGTGCGATGATTAAACATAATGATCCAATAATATTTAATGCTAAGCCGATATATGTCATTTTTACTCGGCCTAATTTGTCTGCAATATCTCCTGCCCCTACAATAAATAGTCCAGAGAACAATGCAGTTAAACTAATGGCAATATTAATCGTACCCATGTCTGTGTTAAATGAAGACTGTAACGTTGGAACAACGTTCACTAATGATTGTGCAAATAACCAGAACGTAAGTACCCCGATTATAATACCAATTAGTAATTTATTATCTCCCCTAAATTGTTTTGAAGACTCCATCTCGAAAAATTCCTCCTAAATTACCCTAAAACTAATCTACTCAAGTTGATATACGTCATAATGAAGCAACCATAATAAGTGTCATACCTTTTATGTCTATGACTTTAATCAATTAGTCCCTTATTTCTATAATTTATTAACATGTGCATCATGACTTACATTATTTGACGTTTGCTTATGTTTGATACGACACTCACTTAGAAATTCGTTTACATTGAAAACCTTATCATAATTAAGAAGAAATGACTTAATAATATACTCTAACTTTTTCAATAAATATTTTTAACAACATACTCAAAAGTGCAATAAATCAATAATTAGATACCTACAAATTATAAGTTTTAATTTTAAACTATTAAGTTAAAATTATCCATATTATAATTAAAGAAAGGATAATTATTTTAACTGAAACTACATTGAATAGGTGCTTACTATGTTTAATTTATTTATATTATTGCTTGAACGTGTAGGGTTAATCATTATTATCGCCTATATGTTAATGAATATTAATCACTTTAAAACGATGATGGGTGAACGCGAAAAATTGCGTTCTCAATGGCAATTAACAATTTTGTTCGCTCTATTTGCTATAACTTCAAATTTCACTGGAATTGAAATTGAAAATGGACATATTGTAACTAGTAACATTTATTACCACCTTAATGACGATGCATCTATGGCAAATACACGTGTATTAACAATAGGGATGTCTGGTTTAATTGGCGGACCTTTCGTCGCAATTATAGTAGGCATTGTATCAGGGTTGTCACGCCTTTATATTGGCGGTGCAAATGCATACACCTATCTCATTTCATCTATTTTCATCGCACTCATATCAGGGTTTTATGGTTATCGTACAATGCGTCTCTATACTTACCCAACCGTTTTAATGGGTGCCATTATTGGTGCACTTAATGAAGCAATTCAAATGGCATGCATTCTCTTCTTTGCCAACGATACAGCGTCTGCATGGTCGCTTGTTCAATTCATCGCTTTACCTATGATTTTAATCAATAGTATTGGGACAGCTATCTTCTTATCTATAATACTTTCAACATTAAAACAAGAAGAGCAAACCCGTGCTATTCAAACGCATGATGTTTTCGAAATAGCGAATAAAACGTTGCCGTATCTTAGGTCTGGTTTAACTGAACAGTCTGCACGTTCCGTTGCTGAAATCATTCTGAAATTGATGAACGTATCGGCAGTTGCTATCACAAACAGAACAGATATTTTAACGCATGTAGGTGCTGCAAGTGACCATCATGTTGCAAAAAAAGCGATCATTACTGATTTATCAAAAGATGTTATAAAAACTGGTCAATTAAAAGAGGCACACTCTAAAGAAGAAATCGGATGCAACAATCCAAATTGTACTTTAACATCTGCAATCGTCATTCCTTTAATGATTAATCAAGAAGTAGCCGGCACATTAAAATTTTATTTTACAAATGAATATGATAATACGACATCAACGAAACAACTCGCACGTGGCTTAGCAGATATCTTCTCAAGTCAATTAGAATTGGGTCAGGCCGAAATGCAAAGTAAACTTTTAAAAGATGCTGAAATCAAATCATTACAAGCACAAGTTAATCCGCACTTCTTCTTTAATGCGATTAATACCATTTCAGCCCTCGTACGTATTGATAGTGAAAAGGCAAGAAAGTTATTATTGCAGTTAAGCCAATTCTTTAGATCAAATCTGCAAGGTGCTCGAAATAACACCATTACTTTGGAGAAAGAGTTGCAACAAGTTGAGGCCTACTTAGCATTAGAACAAGCACGCTTCCCTGATCGATTCACAATTGAATATCATATTGATTCATCTTGTAAACATGTGCTCATCCCACCTTTCGTCATTCAAATCCTAGTTGAGAATGCTATTAAACACGCCTTTAAACATCGCCGTAAAGATAATATTATTGATGTGACTGCACATCATGACAACGAAGAATTAACACTAACCGTTCGTGATAATGGAAGTGGAATTGATGATGATAAGTTACCATTGATTGGACAAATGAGTGTTGATTCAGAGACAGGAACTGGTAGTGCCTTAGAAAATTTAAACAGACGGTTAATAGGACTTTACGGCACTAAGGCCGCTTTACATTTTGAATCAACAGAAATAGGAACGACGGTAAGTTGTCATATACCATCATATACAATAAAGGAGGATATTTAGGTGAAGACGTTAATCGTTGATGATGAACCATTAGCTCGAAATGAGCTTCATTACTTATTAAATGAGATCTCAGGATTTAACGTAATTGATGAGGCCGAAAACATTGAAGAAACGTTAGAAAGACTTTTATCAGAAACATATGATTT
This sequence comes from Staphylococcus sp. HMSC069D12, assembly GCF_001810405.1. NCBI lineage: Bacteria > Bacillati > Bacillota > Bacilli > Caryophanales > Staphylococcaceae > Staphylococcus > Staphylococcus sp. HMSC069D12. The sequence goes on along the minus strand of NZ_KV801114.1, from coordinate 91,290 downwards.
AGTCTTTTTAGATATCAATCTTATGGATGAAAGTGGTATAGATTTAGCACAAAAGATAAAGAAAATGAAACAGCCACCACATATTATTTTTGCCACTGCACACGATACATTTGCAGTTAAAGCCTTTGAACTTGATGCAATTGATTATATACTCAAGCCTTTTGAACTTGAGCGTATAGAGCAAGCAGTAAATAAAGTTAAGCATCAACTATCTAATAGTAATGAGATAGATCATGCACCAAGTGAATCATCTACTCAATCAATGCAACGAGATGAACGTCATGATAACGGAGACCAAACCGTACTGCCAATTGAAATGAATGAACGTATCTATGTAATCCAAAAAGACGACATCACGGCAGTTTCAGTCAACAATGGGATAACAACGATAAATACTATCAACCGCACTTACCAAACAAATGAACCACTTAACTATTATGAAAAGAAATTATCGAATAACACATTTATTAAAATCCATCGTGCGACTATTATTAATAAAACGCATATCGATAGCGTTGAACATTGGTTCAATTATACTTATCAAGTAACCATGACTTCTGGAGACAAATTTCAAGTCAGTCGTTCATTTATGAAAGCATTTAAACATGAAATTGGCCTTGCATAAACGAACGAATAATTAACTTATATATAATTTCATTAATGAGTATTTAGCCACTTGCTAATAACATTTTTCGTTATGCAAGTTTAGGTTAAATACTTTTTATTTATAGAAAAACGCCGTACCATTTGCTATTATTTTGTCTATTTGATTTTCAACTTGAATATATTGTAACTCACGTCCTAATTTTTGTAAGTCACAGACAAAACTCACAATAGTAAGCGTTTCCATAATATTCTATTTGTAAGGGAAAGAGAAAGGGAGCGTTAAAATATGGCAAATAAACAATCACAAAGTAATGCTCATAAAGGAAATCATAAGTTAGCAAAAACGTATAATTTCTTTCAGCAAGCATTAACGATTGCTATCGTACTATTTATATCTAAAATTATTGAAAGTTTCATACCATTTCCTATGCCAGCGTCAGTAATAGGACTCGTATTACTATTCATCCTATTATGTACTGGTGTTGTCAAATTGGGTCAAGTTGAAGGTGTCGGCACAGCATTAACGAATAATATTAGTTTCTTATTCGTACCGGCCGGAATTTCGGTTATCAATTCTTTACCAATATTAAGCCAACACCCAATTTTAATATTGTTATTAATTATTATTTCAACGTTATTACTACTTATCTGTGTAGGATTTGTCTCACAATTGTTCGTAACAAAAACATTATTCCCATCTAAAGAACAAAATGAACAAACTAAACTTGGGGAGGGTAACTAATGGTAGATCATTTAGGAATTACAACACCGTATTTTGGTATATTAGTCTCATTAATACCATTTGTCATTGCACAATATTTCTATAAAAAAACGAACGGTTTCTTCTTACTAGCACCACTTTTTGTAGCAATGATTGCGGGGATCGTATTTTTAAAAGTAACAGGTATTAGTTATGAAAATTACAAAATAGGTGGAGACATTATTAACTTCTTCTTAGAGCCAGCAACAATTAGTTTCGCCATCCCTTTATATAAAAAACGTGATGTACTCAAAAAATATTGGCTACAAATTTTTGGTGGTATCGCAATTGGAACGTTAATCGCACTTATCTTAATTTACTTAGTAGCTATTGTATTCCAATTAGGCAATCAAATTGGTGCTTCAATGCTACCACAAGCTGCTACAACTGCGATCGCCCTTCCAGTATCACAAGGTATTGGCGGCGTTAAAGAGTTAACGTCATTAGCCGTTATTCTAAATGCCGTTGTTATTTCTGCATTAGGCACTAAAATTGTTAAGTGGTTTAAAATTTCAAATCCAATTGCTCGTGGTTTAGCACTTGGTACGAGTGGACATACACTTGGCGTAGCTTCAGCCAAAGAACTTGGTGAAACTGAAGAGTCAATGGGTAGTATCGCCGTTGTTATCGTTGGCGTAATTATCGTTGCCATTGTTCCACCATTAGCTTCAATTTTATTCTAAACATTTTAAAAAGAACCTGAACACAATGTTGTGTTCAGGTTCTTTTCGGTTTGCAACCATTAATTGATGCTTTGAACTTTATTGTCTCGCTTCTTACTATTACTTGTTGGATCAAGTTTCTTTTCTAAGAAGCGTAATCCTAAATCTATAATAATCGCAATTAACGCAATAGGAATGGCACCAGCAAGTATATAAACCGTACCATCAGTAGAGTTTGTACCACGTATAATAATATCCCCTAGTGTTGAAGCTCCAATAAATGAGCCAATTGCCACGATACCAATCGCTACAACTAGAGCAATACGGATACCACCAATAATCACTGATAATGACAATGGCAATTCAATCATACGCATGACTTGATTCTTAGTCATTCCCATCCCCTTGCCTGCATCTTTAATATTGTAGTCTACTTCGGTAATGCCAGTGTACGTATTCTTAATAATTGGAAGTAACGCATATAAGAATACTGCAAACACTACAGTATTAGGACCTAACCCAAGTGCTAGCATAAGTATTGCTAACATTGCGATTGCTGGAACTGTCTGGATAATATTCGCGATAGTAATAATAGGCCATGATAACTTCGTATATCTTGAAATTAATATCCCTATCGGAATGCCAATAATACAAGCGAATAACACACCATAAATAGACATTAATAAATGTTTGAAAAAGAGTTCCATCAGATAGCCAAAGTTCAAGGTATAGTATTCATAAAGTGAGCTTAACAAGTTACCTTTCATTATTTTTGACCACCTTTCTTACTGTCATCTTCAAAATAATTATGTTTCTTCAAATATTCTTCTGCAATAACGGCAGGTTCTTTACCTTTTCCATCCGCTTCATAGTTTAATTTCTGCATTTCTTTAGTACTAATTTGTCCCTGTAATTTTTTCAGTGCTTTATCAATTTCAGGGTGATCTTTGATTAATTTTTCAGTGGCTAATGGACTTCCATCATATGGTGGGAAGAATTTACGATCATCTTTTAAGATTTTCAAATCGTAAGCAGCGATACGTCCATCTGTTGAATAACCAACAGCAACATCTAATTTTTTATTTTTCAAAGCATCGTACACCAAACCAATTTGCATTGGGCGTGCACTCGCAAATTTAAACCCATAGTCTTTTTGGAAAGCTGGATATCCATCACCAGCACGGTTCATCCATTGTGTATCCATACCTAAACGTAATTCATCTTTATATCTTTTTAAGTCTGAAACTTTTTCTAAATGATATTTCTCAGCTATTTCTTTAGTAACCATGAATGCATACGTATTTTCAAACCCAAATGAGTCATAATATTTCTGATTATATTTTTCTTTAAATAATCTTTGTGACTCTGACATTGCTTTTTTAGTATCTTTTGTTGGTGGGGCATCAAGTACACTCGTCAATTCTGTTCCAGTATATCTTACTGCTGACATATTCACATCTCCACGTTGTAATGCATTATGTTGAATAATACTGGAACCTAAATTACCAACAATAGTAGGTTTAATTTTGCCATTTGTATAATGTTCTATCATTAATTTTTCAATATTTGCCATAATTTTTGTTTCACTAGTTTCTGTGGCAGTAATTTTCACACTATCTTTACCGTCACCATCGCCTAAACCTGGTAAACTACATCCAGATAATACGATGAGAGACATAGCAAGAAGTATGAAAGTAAGTTTTAACTTTTTCATAATTTTAAAATCCTCCCGTTGTATTTATCTAGATACTTTAAGCCCTTTAGGCACGGCCCACTTTTCAATAAAAGAAAGTATGAAATCGACAAGTAAAGCTAGACACGTTACAAGAATTGCAGCACTAATAATCATTGGTGGCTGATATAAATTTAATCCGTTAAAGACTAAATCACCGAGTCCACCAGCGCCAACGTAACTAGCTAATGTAGCCCAGCTGATTACGTATACACTTGATAAACGTATACCACTAATTATAAGTGGTAAGGCTAATGGCAATTCGACATCTTTCATTAACTGCATCTTTGTCATACCCATACTTGTTCCAGCTTGGATGATATTCTTATCAATATTTTGTACTCCTAGAACTGTGTTGTTTAAAATTGGTAACAATACATAAATGAACAATGCGACAATCGCTGGCGTCTTACCTACACCAAAGATTGGAATCATAATGGCTAATACTGCTAACGTCGGAATCGTTTGAAGCACACCCGCTATCGTTAACACTACATTTGCAGTACGTTTCGTCTTAGATAATAAAATGCCTAACGGAACCGCAACTACAATCGCAATTAATAACGCGATAATTGATATGTAAAAGTGTTCTATCGTTTTCGATACAAGTTGGCTTCCATATTCTTGGAAAAATTGGCGCATTAACGATCAACTCCCGAATGATCAGAATTCTTCACATCATGCGTATCTAATCTATCTGTAACATCTTTTTGCTTTGTTATAGCGTCATTTGGACGGTCTTCGGCATGTTCATTTTTTTCGATGTTACCTAACTCATTTTCACATTCGACATCATTCATGTACGAATCAGACAATGTCATCTCATCATCTTCTTCACCCCAAATAGAGTCATAGACAATGTCGACAAGATTAGCACGTGTAATTAGACCTATAAGCGCGTTGTCATTATCAACGACTGGTACGTTTCTAACATTTCTCTTTAATATCGTACGTACGGAGTCTTGTAATTTAGAATCAATATGGACTTTGTAAACATCTCGTTGCATTGTATCGATTAATTCCTTACGTTGACGTAACCCTTGGTTAATATCTTCAATATCTAGGAATCCAAGTAAATGATGATGATTGTTAACAACAAATATTGTGTCGACACGTCTTTGTCGCATAACGTTGACTGCGTCATTGAGTGTGTCGTTGGCATTTACCGTAACAGGCTTAATCATCGCATCTTCAACCGTTCTCATATTCGGACGATCTTGAATCAATCTATTTTGTCCAATAAATTCTCTAACGAAATCATTGGCAGGATTTCTAAGAATATTATCCGGTGTATCGTATTGAACAACTTTCCCTTTAGACATGATACAAATTCGGTCTGCGAGCTTTATGGCTTCGTCCATATCATGTGTCACGAAAATAAATGTTTTTCCTAATTTCTTTTGAAGATCTTTAACTAAATCCTGTAAAGTGTCTCTCGTAATTGGATCCAATGCACCAAAAGGTTCATCCATTAAGATGATATCTTGCTCTGCAGCTAATGCACGCACAACACCAATACGTTGTTGTTGACCACCTGATAATTCTGATGGATAACGATCTAAATAGTCTTCAGGTAAGTCTACTAACTTGATTAATTCTTTTGCTTTAGCATCCTTCTTCTCTTTAGACCATTTAAGCAACTTTGGTACCAAGACAATATTTTCTCTAATGGTCATATGAGGCATCAATCCAATTTGTTGAATAACATAGCCAATACTTCTACGTAATTCAACTGGATTCATATTTCGAACATTCTTCCCATTCATTTCAATTGTGCCGTCAGTGGCTTCAATCATTCGGTTAATCATTCGTAAAGCTGTCGTTTTACCGCTACCGCTTGTCCCAATAAAGGCAATAAATTCACCAGATTCAATATCTAATGAAATGTTATCTACTGCTTTTTTATTGCCAGAGTATATTTTTGTTAAGTTTTTAATACTTAGCGTCATTAGATTGCTCCTTCCTATTGTTGCCAGATAAAAAAGCTCATAAAACAAAAAGGCCAGTAGCCCCATTGTTAAACAAATACGTAATAAGTTAAACAAGAGCCTCATGGCCTTTGCTTCATAAAATTTTAATAAATTCAATTTCAATATAATTCAAACTTTTTTCATCTTTTATATCTATATACCCTATATAATTTTTTGAAACATTTCTTATATAAAAAGATTAAAAAAATTCACAATTACAATTTTTTTAAGATGTTTCAAGCATGATCAAGTTAAAAACTGTCGAAAATAAAGTTGCTAACAATAAAATCCATGAAATTGTCAAACTTTTCTAAATAAATATTATAAAGCTGAATTCAAAATTGCATTACGAAATTAATAGTATTAGTCTATAGGTGTAATAAGTATTTATTGAAGGGGTGTTGTAATAATGAAAGCAGCAGTATGGTATGGTCAAAAAGATGTTCGCGTGGAAGATCGTGAACCTAAGCAATTAAAAGACAATGAAGTAAAAGTAAAAGTTTCATGGGCAGGTATTTGCGGAACTGATTTACATGAATACTTAGAAGGACCAGTCTTCATCTCTACAGATAAACCTGATCCACTACTTGGACAAAAAGCACCTGTTACTTTAGGTCATGAGTTTGCTGGTGTTGTTGAAGAAGTTGGTAAAGACGTTACTAAATATAAAAAAGGTGACCGTGTAGTTGTTAACCCAACTGTATCTAAACATGAGAAAGATGAAAGTGTTGACTTATATGATGGTTATTCATTTATCGGTTTAGGTTCTGATGGTGGCTTTGCAGAATTTACAAATGCACCAGAAGAAAATGTATATGCATTACCTGAAAGTGTATCCGATAAAGAAGGCGCTTTAGTAGAACCAACTGCAGTTGCGGTTCAAGCAGTTAAAGAAGGTAAATTATTATTTGGTGATACAGTAGCAGTATTTGGTGCTGGTCCAATTGGTTTATTAACAATTGTTGCAGCTAAAGCAGCTGGTGCAAGTAAAATCTTCGTATTTGATTTATCTGAAGAGCGTTTAGCTAAAGCTAAAGAAGTCGGCGCTACACATGTAGTTAACTCTGGTAATACAAATCCTGTAGACTTTATTAACGAACATACTGAAAATGGTGTAGATGTTACATTTGAAGTTGCTGGTGTTGGCGTAACATTATCTCAATCAGTACAAGTTACGCGTCCAAGAGGTACAGTTGTCATCGTATCAATCTTTGCTCATGCAGTAGATTTCGACCCAATGTTATTAACTAACTCAGGTGTTCAATTAACATCTACAATTGCATACTCACCTACTACATTCCAACAAACAATTGATTTAATTGCGAACAGTAGCTTAGATGTTAAGAGCGTAGTAACAGATGAAATTGAATTGGAAAACATTGTTGAATCTGGATTCGAACAATTAGTAAACGATAAATCTCAAGCTAAAATTTTAGTTAAATTAAATGGCTAATTTGAATTAACACATCGATACATTTTAACTTGATTTAAATAAAAGCTTTTAATCGACATCTCTACAGATGAAGATTAAAAGCTTTTTTCTTAACATTTATTTATCATACATGCCTTTACCATCAAGAATATGGTCAATATATTTTTCAACTCTGCTTTGTCTTGTTTGACTGCGCTTTGCTTGTGAAATGTGATATATGTACTGATGCTGTCTACCAGGTGTTAATTTGTAAAATGCCTCTTCTAACTTAGGATTATCATTGAATGCTTGCTGTAATTCTTCAGGTATTTCATAGTCCTCTGTCTTCTTCATTTCAACTTTCTTGCCGGCCTTTTCAACTTCAATGGCTTCATTAATATAATATAAAATTTCATCTCGACGCGCTTTAATTTCATCCAGTGTTTTAAAGCGTAATTGTCTTGCTGCTTGAACTCGCTCTGTTTGTTGAATTAGCGTTTTATATCTATCTTCTAAAATTGCACCTTTATGAAATAGTAACGCTACATAATGTTTAAAACCATGAATCGTTATAACATTTTTATCATTAATGGTATATGTTGGATGCATCCATTTATATACTTCTTCTAATTCTGACTCATCAAATATTAAATTTCTTAAATATTGATAAGATTCCTTCCATTGACTTTCTTTTTCTAAAAAAGCTAATACCTGTTTATCGGATTGTTTCTCTGGCACCTTGGTCACCTCATATCGTTAGTTTGATAACAATATAATCATTATATTATTTAAGTCAATAAATAACTATTAATTACACAATCATTTGTAAATTTACAAAAGCATAAATTGACTAATGAAATGATAAGCGTATAATTATAACGTATCATTTTTGATGAATATTAAAATAACATAAAGGAGTATTTATGGGACAAAATCATAACGAAGGTAAAATCAGTCTGGTACAACTTGTATTATTAGGACTAGGAAGTTTAATTGGTTCAGGTTGGTTATTTGGTGCATGGGAAGCTTCTTCTGCAGCTGGTCCTGCAGCCATTTTATCTTGGATTATCGGGTTTATAGTTATAGGAACGATTTCTTATAACTATATTGAAATAGGAACAATGTTTCCGCAATCTGGTGGTATGAGTAACTATGCTCAATACTCACACGGTTCATTGTTAGGGTTTATTGCCGCATGGGCAAACTGGGTATCATTAGTTACTATCATTCCAATTGAAGCAGTATCCGCTGTACAATACATCAGTTCATGGCCCTGGGATTGGGCCAAACCAACTTCTGCATTAATGCATAATGGTTCAATCAGTACGACAGGATTATTCGCTGTCTATGTCATTATCATTATTTTTTCTTTATTAAACTATTGGTCAGTTAAATTATTAACGTCTTTCACTAGTTTAATTTCGTTCTTTAAATTAGGTGTACCGTTACTAACAATCATCATGTTAATGCTTTCAGGTTTCGACACTAGTAACTACGGTTCATCTATTGGCGAATTTATGCCGTACGGTAGTGCACCAATCTTTGCAGCAACAACAACATCAGGAATCATCTTCTCATTTAATGCATTCCAAACAATCATTAATATGGGATCTGAAATTAAAAATCCTGAAAAGAATATTGCACGTGGCATTGCAATTTCATTAACGTTGAGCGCAATTCTGTACATCATACTACAAAGTACATTTATTACATCAATGCCACAATCAATGATTCATGAGCATGGTTGGAGTGGTATCAACTTCAATTCACCATTCGCAGACATGGCAATCTTATTAGGCATCAACTGGTTAGCTATTTTGCTATACATCGAAGCAGTTGTTTCACCATTTGGTACAGGCGTTTCATTTGTTGCGATTACTGGTCGTGTATTAAATGCAATGGAACGTAATGGTCATATTCCTAAGTTCTTAGGTAAAATTAATACAACTTATAACATTCCACGTGTAGCCATCGTATTTAATGCGATCATCAGTATGGTCATGGTGACGTTATTCCGTGATTGGGGTGTATTAGCCGCTGTTATTTCAACAGCAACATTAGTCGCATACCTAACAGGACCAACTACGGTAATGTCGTTACGTGAAATGGGACCTAAATTACACAGACCATTCCGAGGCACGATGTTAAAAGTAATGGCACCATTATCATTTGTACTTGCTTCATTAGCAATTTATTGGGCGATGTGGCCAACCACAGCTGAAGTTATATTGATTATTATTTTAGGATTACCAATTTATTTCTTCTATGAGTATAAAACGAATTGGAAAAACACTAAAAAACAAATTGGCGGAAGTATATGGATTATTGTCTACTTAATCTTATTAGCTTGTATGTCATTTATCGGTAGTAAAGAGTTTAAAGGTATTAACTTAATACACTACCCTTACGATTTCTTAGTTATAATTGTTTTAGCACTTGTCTTTTATAGAATTGGTATTACAAGTCACTTCAAGAGTGTATATTACAAACGCGCTAAGAAGATTAATAAACAAATGAAAGAAGATACAATGGAAGCAGAACAAGAGGAAGCTGATAGAAAAGAAGCAATCCAACAACATAATGATTAATATTTTAGGGAGTGGGACAGAAATAATATTTTCCAAAATTTATTTCGTTGTATCCCCAGCTTGCTTAGCTTGTAGAATTTCTTAATGAAATTCTCTTTGCTGGGGCCCCGCCCACCAGGCAAGGTTGACTAGAATTAAAAAAAGCTTGTTAAAAGTGCATTTTTAAATCATTCAACTACTGCCAATATATATTTGTAGCCTGAGTCATTGAATTATGTCACAGGCTCTTTTTAGAATAGAACAGCATTCAATATCTTTCAACTTATAAAATAATGCTATAGTTAAAGTAATTGATAAATGTTGGGTGATGATCTGATGGTAATAATTAATACGAAGTATGGTGCTTTTGAAGGTTTGACACATAAGAATTTAGATTTATTTCTAGGCATTCCTTATGCATATCCCCCTATTGGACATCGTCGTTTTAAACACGCTAGTCCTATCTATAGTTATGATACATTGGTTGATGCTACACAATTCAAAGCAATCCCTCTACAACCATTCAATAAATTAGAAACGTTCTTTTCAACTACGAAACAGAAATTTCAACTTAATGAAGATTGCCTACATTTAAACATTTGGCGTCAATCGACTGGCAAAGCAAAGAAACCTGTAATCATTTACTTTTATGGTGGTGGCTTTATAAATGGTCATGGTTCAGCAGAATTATATACTCCAGAACATATTGTTGAGCTACATGATGTCATTATGATTACGTTCAACTATCGATTAGGTGCATTAGGATTTCTAGATTGGTCTTACTTTAACACGCACTACGATAAAAATAACGGTCTATCTGATCAAATTGCGGTATTAAAGTGGGTTGCACATTTTATTGAGTATTTTGGTGGAGATTCTAACAATGTTACATTATGGGGTCAATCAGCAGGCAGTATGAGTATTCAAGCATTGATGCAGCAACCACAACTTGACCACTATTATAATCAAGTCATGTTATTAAGTGGCATATTGCAGTTAGATTCAGCAGAAACTGGCATGATGAAAGCACAACATTTTGATGATTTAATGCAACAACACTTTTCCGGAAAAAGTATAAACGATTTAGATAATCAAGCCATTCTACAATTAATGGCATATGACGAGAAAGCACGTGGCAAATCTAAAGGCTTAGAATTAATATATCAACCGATTAAAGATAGCAAGATGTATAGACCTCTATCTGAATTCAACAAACCGATTGTATTAAGCTATACGAAAGATGAAGGCGATTGTTATATCCGAAATGAATCACGTAAACTGAGTCCTCAACGTTTCGTTGATGTCATGAAATTAAATCATATCCACGTCGATTTCAGTCGTGTTCAAACTGGAAAACAACAAGCACATGTCGTGACGGAGTTATATTTTAAACAGCCAACATTTATGTTACTTCAACAAATGAGTAATAATTCTTATCGTTGGTTGTTACGCTTTGATTGGGCTCGACCTGAACATGTTCATTTTGCAAGTGCTTATCATATTTTAGATTTAGTCTTCTGGTTCGGTAAGATGGATATATTACAAGGTCACTCTATTAAAATTTCAAACAATGAGTTCGAATTAAGCAAACGTATGATAAGTGACTTAATTCATTACGCTAGAACAGGCACCATGCCCTACGAACCTTACTCGATAAATCGCATAGAACCACGTGTATATAAATAAGGAAAACCCGTGATAGATGCACGCATCCATCACGGGTTTAAAATGGTTATATGATATTAACTTTTAGCATAATGTACGTTCTTTAATGTAAGTACAATAATCAGTCCTAATAAACCTATAAAGGCACTTACAAACGTGACCGCTTCAACATTCATATTTGAAACAACAAGGCCTCCGATAATACCACCTAAACCAATACCTGCATTAAGACAAGACATATTCCAACTCATAACTTGACTTGTGTCACCTTCAACATGTTCGATAATACCACTTTGAATCGCAGGGTTCGTACTCCATTGCACGATATTCCAAATAAAGAGTCCAACTAATAATAGTATTGTTGTAGATAAAATTAAATTAATGGCTAACATAACTATAATAAATACTGTGAAAGCAATAATTAACCATCGCTTACTAGTCAACTTATCAGCTAGCACACCACCCATTGATGTACCAACAACACCGGCAACACCATTAACGAGTAGTGCTAATGATACATAGCCCATGGAGTGACCATTCTCTAAAATAAGTGGATTGATAAATACAAACGTCACTGAATTAGCGATTAGAATAAGCAATGTAATTGCTAAAAACTTAACGATCTCAACTGGTCGAACAATATGAGTTGTAACTTGATTATCATCGGAAACGTTATTATACATTCTATTGGCTTGATTGAGTTCCGTAGTGGTTGGAAGATATTTCAACATTAATAAGCCGGCAATAAGACTAATAACAATAATAAATACGAATGTGAAACGCCAACCAATCCAATCACCAATCATCGTACCGATTGGCACGCCAAAGACATTTGCACCACTAAATCCAGTATAGACAACGCCAATCATCTTACCTCTGTTCTTAGGTATCGTTAGCATTGCTGTTAGTGCTAAGACTTTGACGATAATTAATGATGCAGCGGCTGATGATAATATACGTCCGATGACTAAAATCGTAAAGTTAGGCGCTACGGCGATAATGCCATTCCCTACTATAAAGATGACTAAAGTCCATAGTAATACGGGACGTGCAGGGTATCGATTGGTTAATTTAACAAGTATAGGTCCACATATTGCAAAGGTTAATGCATAAAGCGTGACAAGTTGTCCAATAATCGCTTCTGAAACACCTAAGTCATCACTCATTAAATTCATGATACCAGCGACCATCATTTCAACCATACCTACAATAAATACGCTGATGATAAATGTGGCTATCCGCATAACAGACATCATTCATACCCCTTTCATTTAATCATTTTTACATAAAAAAACAGCTACGCACTGTTCTTCAAGTTTCGTAACTGTTCCATTATATAATATTCACTTATATTTTTCTTCCCCAATGTTTTAAAAGAGACTTTCATTATTGTTGTATTGATGTTCGATAAGTTCTTGTAGAAATGCTGAAAGAACAAGTAATGCAATTGCACCGTAAGTCACATAATTATTATGCAATACAAAATCAAAACCAAAATTCATATTAAAATAACTTTCAACTAGGCTTATTAAAAATCTAAGTATATTGAATAGTGCAAGTAGTGTAATCATAATTCCAAGCAGATGGGATATAACTTTCATATAATTTGCTCCTTCGTTCAATGATTTAGTTATATAGTAAAATTTTCAAATTAAATACTACTTAGTTTAATCTTAATTTTTCCTTAAATAATTATTATCGGAATAGTTAAATGTTAAAAAGTTATATAAGATAGATATTGAGGTGGTTTAAATGAACGGCGAAGTACTTATTATTGAAGATGATAAAGATATTAATGAGTTAATGAAATTATCTTTAAGTACAAAAGGGATACAACACATTAAATCCGTTGATAATATTAAAGATGCAAAATTTGAATTATTGAACTTCAATTTTCAAGTTATATTATTAGATTTAAATTTAAAGTCTGAAGATGGTTATCAGTTATTGAAATATATTGATTTAAATGATACAGCCGTTATCGTAGTTACTGCTAAAACAACACATTTAGATGTTTATAAAGGCTTCGAACAAGGTGCAGTTGATTATATTAAGAAACCCTTTGATCCTATGGAGTTATATTATAGAGTGTCTTTACATTTAAATAATAAAGATCAGTCGATGTATCGTTATAATGATTTAACTATTAACTTCAATAGTATGGAGGTGTGTATTAATGATAAACCAATCAACCTTACCAATCGTGAATATAATTTATTAGCGTATCTTGTTAAAAATAAGAACCAAGTACTTACGAAAGATCAGCTTTACGCTAAAGTATGGGGATACGATACAGGTGTCGATGATAACACTTTGATGGTACATATTAGAACTTTGCGTAAGAAGATTGAAGCGACTCCTTATTCACCTAAGATGATTAAAACTGTACGCAGCAAAGGATACATATTCAAGGAAGATAGCAATGATCAATAAATTTACATTAAAGTTTCTTAAATATATGACTATATTTGTACTTCTAAATTTCACTATCACGTGTGTATTAATAATTATATTGTTTTTCAAAGTTTTGCCTAATATTTATTGGGATATTAACGAAATTGAACCAACCTATTTAGAAACATACGGAGTTACCAAAGAACCAAATGACAATCTTAAATCGTTAGCCAAGAAGAGTAACGTTGATTTATATTTCGTCCGTAAAAATGGTGACATTCTCTACCCAAAATCGAAACGTAATTCAAATATAAAACCAACGCTAATAAAAAACATAAATAACGCGAATTCTGTTGTATCAAAAGAAGGCACGTATCTTGTTTATATCTATAGAAATAAAATGAAACAACCTAAAATAGCAAATAGCGAAGAAATCAAAACATCACAACTACTTGATAGTTTATCATCTTTAGATTTCAATCATTACAACTATTTGATTTCAAACAATGAACTTCAATTTGTGAAGAATCCAGGTCAAAGAACTATACTGTGGAATGATAACTTTGGCAAAGCCTTTAATGATAGCAAGAATACGTATATTGTACTTTTTATCACGTTCATCGTTGCTAACATCATCTTAATTGCTTTAACGGCCATTCTAATTTCAAAACGTCTTACAAGACCGTTATCCTTTTACATTGATTGGATTGGCAATTTGTCTTTAGGTAAACTACATCAGCCTACGTCGAAACGTAAGCGATTTAAGAATCGTCGAACATATCCGGAACTGGACGCATCTTTGTCGAAATTGAATGAACAAATGTTGTCTGATAAGTTTTATCATAATCAAATGTCATATTATAAATCGAAGTGGATTAGTCAAATCTCTCATGATCTAAAATCACCACTTACAACGATTTATGGTTACTCTAAACTAATACAAGCTGATGAAGCGTCACAATCTTATGTTCAACTTATTTCGGAGAAAGCAACGTTTATGAGTGATTTGATTGATAGCTTGAATCAAACGTTTGATATGGAAACCAATCAGATGAAGCATGATAAAGAGAACTTTCCTATTCAATCAACAGTTAATCGAATTGCTCAAATTATTGGTTACCAATCTCTAACATGTGACTTTCATCTTGAAGATGAATCAACGTTTTATGGGAATAAATTGTATTTCGAGAGACTTCTGATAAATTTAATCAATAATAGTATTGATCATAATGAGATCAACCCTAGCATAAAGATAACTATTTCTAAAATTGAAAATAACTTGATGATTGATTATATGGATGATGGTCAAGGTTTGCCTCATGCCAATATTGATGCATTATTTAGACAGTCGTATACGTCTAAAGAGAATAAAGCTCACCATGGTATCGGTTTATCTATCATAAAAGACGCTGTTAATTATCATCATGGTTCAATTACACTATTACCATCTAAGCAAGGTGTACATTTCCATATCGTATTGGTGGATACAGCATAGTAAATTAAAAGTCAGCTTTCATTTGGAGAATCAAGTGAAAGCTGACTTTTTAATTTAATTATCTTTCGCTTCTTCATCGGGTGCATTGAGTGCACTATTACGCGCCACTAATTGATGACGCACGTTAAAGAATTGATTATAGCTTAAATATGTCGCAATTAAAGCTGACATTATCGTGGCTGTGGTATGGATAAATACGACAAGTAATTGGAATTTAATCGCTTGTAGTGGTGGTACGCCACCAATAATCAAGCCTGTCATCATCCCTGGAATAGAAACTAGGCCATATGTTTTTACCGAGTCTATCGTAGGTACGATAGCAAGTCGTATACTCTCTCTAATTGATGCTTTAGAAGCCAATTTAGGTGTGGCCGCTAATGTAAGCTTAGATTCAATATCGGTAATATCTTTAACAAATGCTCGATCTAAATTCTGGTAAGCCAAATTAATCGCGATAAGGCCATTATTCGCTAACATACCACCTATTGGGATAACTTCATTTGCTTTGAAATCAATTGCTCCAGCTAATACAGTAGCAGTTAGTGGTAAAGCAGTTCCAATAAATATAGCGATAAATGAAATCCAAAAGACATGATGCATAACAGGAGAAGCACGGTTAATTGTGTTCCACGATGCATTTATAATAATAATTAACACTGCTAACATTAATATCCATGCTTGATCTATTTTGAAAATATAGTGCAATATAAAACCTAATATGATTAACTGTACAACTGCACGTACGGAAGCTACTACTAAATCTTTAATAATATGTAACCCTTCTTTATACGAAATAAAGATTGGAATTAATAATAATAATGCAGTTAAACAAAGGGCTGTATTACTCATTCTGATTTAACGCCTCCTCTTTCGTTATCTCACCATCACTAATTGTTATTCTTCTATGAAAATGTCTCATACTCTGGTCATCACTATGCGTAATCCATAAGACTGCGACACCTTCTTTAACCATGTCAAAAATCATTTGTTCAATAATGTGCTTATTTTGCGTGTCGAGTGCACTTGTAGATTCATCTAGCAATAATATATCCGGACGATACATAAGTTGACGTGCAATCGTAATCCTTTGACGTTCACCTCCGGATAGATGTTCAATCTTAGAGTTTAAATCATACTGACCTAAGTTCACTTTCTTCAATAAATCGAGTGCCTTTTCCTTATCAAAGTGCGCTTCACGAGCTAACGCTGGAAATGACATGTTATCCCCAATCGTCTCACCAAAAAGTTGACTCTGTTGCATGAGATAACTTATCTTCATACGCAATTTTTCAGGAGGATAGTCATTGAATGGCTTATCTTTGAAATAAAGTTCCCCATCTGTCGGGCTAATTAGATTATTAATCTGTTTTAAAAATGTACTCTTCCCACTACCAGATGGACCAATGATTGCTACTGCCTCACCTTCATTTAATTGAAAGTTGATATTTTTGAGTATCATACGTCTATCCGCTTTATATGATAAATTTTTGATGTTTAATAACATCTGTTACTAACCTCCTCTTAACTATTACTTTTATTGAAAAATAAATTAAAATACTTTTTATTTAATCTGTTCTAGCATCATTCATATCTATAATAACAAAAAAAGAAGTAAGATAAGCGAATTCAAGTTAACATTTCTTGATTCACTGTATCTCACTTCAATCCGAATAAATCGATTACCAAATAATCGAAATAATAATAGAAAAATATGAAATTAAGTTATTTATCATATGCAACGTAATGGTGATTGCTAAGTTACGACCACTATAGTGATACGCAACTACAAATCCAATTGCCATAATTAAATATGGCCCAACTTCAAATGGAGATGATGCGCTTAGTACGTGTAATCCAGCAAAGAATAATACTGATACAACGTACATTGCACCATATGTTAATTTCTTACCGAGTTCATGAATAATGAGATGTCTAAAGAGTAATTCTTCAACGATTGGCGTAACGATTACTATATCTAAAAATAATATTGGCCAAATCCATCTCGTCTTAAAGAGTTCCTCAATTTGTTTATTATTTTCAGTATTATTAAACTGATATTTTTCAGGTAGCAATTCTATTAAGTTTCCGTATAAAAATTGTGCTAAATACATCGCAATGAGAACAACAATAATCAGTATGATATGTTTTTTCAAATCTTTAAAGCGTTGAATTGCTAATGGAATAAGTGATTTACGATGCATTAAATAAAATAATAGTAATAACAGACACTGTCCTAATAAGACAAAAATTTGATTAATCCCCATTAATTGTTTTATAAAAGGATCTTGTGAGGTCTGACCCGTAATAGCTACAATCGTAATCATTACAACTATTGTTAATATCAATGGCAGAACAATATTAATAATTAAGTAGCCTGGTATAAGCCAGAAATCACGTTTAACAATTCGTTTTGATGCAAATTCATTGTTTAGTTGTGAATGCTTAGATGTTTCTTGCGAATGTTCATATTCATTTGTCATAAGTCTCTCCCTATCTATTCTTTTTGAATATGTAAATTTCAACTATTATCAAAAATTAAAATAACTTCTCTACCATTGTAGTAATAAATATCACCAAATGTACAGAGCTATGATAAAGATATGATGCTGCTAAATTCTTTCCACTTCTTATGTAAATAATGATAGAGCCAATTGATAATATTAAATACGGTATCACTTCCATGATGGATATCAAGTCATATACCTGTACACTTACTTCTATCACTATACTCAATACAATAACTACCATCAAATTCAGCTTTTTTCCGAGTTCATGAATGATTAAATGTCGATAAATTAATTCTTGAATTAAAGGTTGTAATACAACCACTGTAATAAAAGAAAACACAATTGCAATTGGATGATTGAATAGACCTTCAAGACGAAGTTGCGCTTGAGTTACATCATAACTTAAAGGTTTAGGTAGTTTCTGCGCTACAGAATTAAAAGTATAATATAGCAATAATGCACTGATACTCACAGTAACTATTAATGGTAAGTAATTACGTTTAACAATGCAAAATTGTCTAAATGCCACATCAGCAATATAAAGTTTATGTAATGCAAAAAATGACACAATAACAATAAATTGCGCTATAACGAAACTGACGCTCAACATCAAATTATATAAATAGAGTGGTGGTGGATCTTGCGTTATCATCGCATGAACACCTAGAACACCGAATACAATAATAATTGGCATTAAAATTTGAAAAGCGATGTAAATGGGTATTAATAAGAAATCTTTTTTTACTACTTCAGAACTTCCCCATTGATTTCTTAAACCCTCTTGTGTCAATGACTTTTCCTCTTTATACATAGGTCACCTCTTACATCTTGTACATCATACTTCATCAACGAAATACATGTATGTCATATATCATTTTTTATTCTATCAGATTATTAATATTAAGGAATTGAAAATTTCTTCCTATTTTAAATTGTAAAAGATTTACATTGATGTATGATTTAAATTGTAGAAAGTTCAAAGGGGGAGAAATAAAATTGATTTCTATACTTACAGTTATGCAATTTATTGTTAACATCATGATATTTATTGTGATTCTTTCAATAATCGGCTTAGTACTTGTGTTGCTATTTAAAGATAAAGGGCAGAATCAACACAGTGTCTTACGTAATTATCCTGTTCTAGGACGTGTACGTTACTTTGCAGAAAAGATTGGACCAGAATTACGTCAATACTTATTTGCAAATGATACAGAGGGGAAACCATTTTCAAGAAATCAGTACACAAATATTGTGCTAGCAGGTAAATACAACTCTCGAATGTCTAGTTTTGGAACACAACGAGAGTATAAGGATGGTTTTTACATACGAAATACAATGTTTCCTTTACAACGTAATGAATTACAAATTGATAATCAAACTATGATTTCAACATTTGTCTATAAAGTGGACAATGAACGCTTATTTCAACGTGATGAACATCGATATCAAACAGCTATTGATCCGTACTACTTAACAAACGATAATGCTATTATTCTCGGAAACAATTTAGAACATCCTTTTAAAATCAAACGACTCGTTGGTCAATCAGGAATGAGCTACGGTGCACTTGGTGGTCGTGCAATCACTGCATTATCACAAGGGTTAGCCCGTGCAGGCACATGGATGAATACAGGTGAAGGTGGATTGTCAGAATATCACCTTAAAGGTGGAGGCGACATTATCTTCCAAATCGGACCTGGTCTCTTTGGTGTTCGTGATAAAGATGGTAACTTTAGCGACGATCAATTTCTGAAGACGGCAAATCATAAAGAGGTCAAAGCATTTGAAATTAAGCTCGCACAAGGTGCCAAAACTCGCGGTGGTCATATGGAGGGCAATAAAGTTACAGAAGAAATTGCCAAAATCAGAAACATTGAACCTTATAAAACCGTGAACTCACCTAATCGCTTTGATTTTATAGATTCACCTGAAGACTTATTACAATTTGTAGATAAATTACGTCAACTAGGTCAAAAACCAGTCGGCTTTAAAATTGTAGTGAGTAAAGTTGAAGAAATTGAAGCATTAGTTCAATCAATGATTGATATGAATATTTATCCTGATTTCATCACAATTGATGGCGGTGAAGGTGGTACAGGAGCGACATTCCAAGAGTTACAAGATGGTGTCGGTCTACCATTATTTACAGCACTACCTATCGTAACTGGTATGTTAGAGCAACATCAAATTAGAGATAAAATGAAAATCTTTGCCTCAGATAAATTAATTACTCCAGATAAAGTAGCAATTGCTTTAGGATTAGGTGCAGATTTAATTAATATTGCTCGTGGCATGATGATTAGTGTAGGTTGTATTATGAGTCAACAGTGTCACTTAAATACATGTCCTGTGGGTGTTGCGACGACTGATCCTAAGAAGGAAAAAGCATTAATTGTCGATGAAAAGCAATATCGAGTAACGAACTATATTACAAGTTTACATGAGGGACTATTTAACATTGCGGCCGCAGCTGGTGTCAAAAGTCCAAATGAAATTACAACTGACCATATTGTAATCAAACGCATTGATGGTTCAATAGAAAATATCATTGACTATAAATTGAAATTAATAAGTTAACTCGATGGCAAAGAGAGTTAAGGTTGGATAAAAATAATACTTTGAAGCTATATCACAAACTCGTAATAGCTGACTAGTAAGAGAAGGTACTCATATCAAGTACCTTCTCTTTTTTGTAATTTCTTGAGTTAAGCGAGCACCAGTTAAATATCCTCTCGGAAATTCTATCCCCTACCTTTTAATTCTTACTAATTCAGTTTGATTTCATTTTAAAGTGCTGTATAATAATTAAAAATAAATAATCAGAATATTCTATTAATTGGAGGTCATATTTATGACAGACAATCATCCAAATTGGAAATTTGAAACACAAACGATTCATGCTGGACAAGTTATCGATGAATTCTCAAAATCACGTGCTGTGCCTATTTACCAAACATCAAGTTATGTCTTTGATGATACGCAACATGCGCAAGACCTATTCTCTCTGGCTAAACCAGGTAATATTTACACACGAATTATGAACCCAACTCAGAATGTCTTTGAAGCTCGTATCACACAATTAGAAGGTGGTGTTGGTGCATTAGCTACCTCTTCAGGTCAAGCTGCTATCACATTGGCATTACTTAATATTGTGGAAACTGGTTCAGAGATTGTAGCATCGTCTAACCTATATGGCGGTTCTTATAACTTATTAAACATCACCTTTGCAAAACTAGGTATTAAAGTTCACTTTGTTGACCCTAGCGATCCTAACAACTTTAAAGCAGCAATTAATGATAAAACAAGAGCGATTTATGCTGAAACAATCGGTAATCCAGCTATAGATGTATTAGATATTGAAGCGGTAGCACAAATTGCACACGATAATGGTTTACCGCTTGTCATTGATAATACATTTGCTTCTCCTTATTTATGTCGTCCATTTGAACATGGTGCTGATATTGTTATCCATTCAGCTACTAAATTTATAGGGGGCCATGGTACATCAATAGGAGGCATTATAGTAGATAGCGGTAAGTTTAATTGGGATAACGGTAAGTTCCCTGGACTAGTCGAACCTGATCCAAGTTATCATGGCATTTCATATACGAATGATGTCGGTGAAGCTGCATACATCACTAAAGCACGTGTTCAATTATTACGTGATTTAGGTTCAGCTGTGTCGCCTTATAATGTTCATGAATTTTTAATTGGTTTAGAAACATTACATCTACGTATGGAACGTCACTCTGAAAATGCCTTAAAAGTTGCTCAATTTTTAGCTCAACACCCTAAAGTCACTTGGGTAAATTATCCTGGTCTTGAAAACAACAAATATCATAACTTAGCTAAAAAATATCTACCAAAAGGTCAAGGTGCAATCCTGACATTTGGCGTAGACGGATCAGTTGATGACATCGCTCGCTTCGTCGATAAATTGCAACTATTCTCATTACTCGCAAATGTAGGAGACTCCAAATCACTCGTCATCCATCCTGCAAGTACAACGCATCAACAATTGACTGAAGCGGAACAACGTCAATCAGGTGTACTTCCAGAAATGGTTCGTCTATCTATAGGTACTGAAAATGCTGAAGATATTATTAACGACTTAAATGATGCACTTAGCATTATTTAAATGATATAAAAATAAGCTGTAACGGATCTTGAGACATTAATTTATGTCCTCGGCTCCGTTACAGCTTTTCTAGTTCATTATTCATCTGTCATATTACTTTTTTGTTTTAAGCCTAATTTTTTTAATTCTCTAACGGTCCCTTCCATATTGACCTTCTTATCATTTTTAGATGTTGACATTAAAGAGAAATACTTCTCGACTTCTTTAATATCTGCTTTTTTATAGTTTATATCGATAGTTTCAACCCATTTTTCATGATTATTTTCTAAGCTATAAGATACACCTTTAAGGTCTTTCAATTGATGATGATCTTGGAACGTCTTCTTAGCTTCTTTCCTGGACATACCGAAATCATTATACTTCAATGTTGTTATAGTTGATTGTTTTACTACTTTATTCTTTTTATAAGACAATGTCGTTAATACATGCTTCCCTTCCATGTCCCCTTCATATGTCTTAGAGCGTTCCTTACTACACGCGCCTAATATACTTACACTTAACACCATTAATATCGTCAATACAAAGAACTTTTTCATCATACTCATCTACTTCCCACTGTGTCATTTATCTATTAAATTATAGCATTTACTTTATCTTATTATGTATATCATTACCAGATAATTTTGATTAGAAACAATTTTTTCAGAAAAACAAAAATCTACATGCTACAATGTTAGTAAATAATGACGTTAGGAAGTGTGTGTATATGAAAGAATCAATTGAATTATTAAAATCATTGACTGATGTGAATGGCATTGCTGGTTATGAACGCAATGTAAAGGCAAAGATGAAAGAATGTTTAGAGCCTGTAAGTGATGAAATTATAGAAGATGGTTTGGGTGGCATATTTGGTAAAAAAGCAAGTGACAATGGAACAAAATCACTTATGGTAGCTGGCCACTTAGATGAAATTGGCTTTATCGTGACTAAAATCGATAATAATGGATTTATTAAATTCCAACCTATTGGCGGTTGGTGGAACCAAGTCATGTTATCTCAAAAAGTAACTATCACAACGGATGACGGCACTGAAATTCGTGGTCTTATCGGTTCAAAACCGCCACACGTACTTGACCCAGAGGAACGTAAGAAGCCTGTCCAAATTAAAGATATGTACATTGATATCGGTGTTCGAAGTAAAGAAGATGCTGAGAATCACGGTATCGAAGTTGGCAATATGATTACACCTTATAGTGAATTTGAAGAATTAGCGAATGGCAAATATTTAACTGCTAAGGCATTCGATAATCGCTACGGTTGTGCACTTGCGATTGATGTATTAAAAAGACTTAAAGATGAACAAATCGGTGTAGATTTATATGCAGGGGCAACTGTGCAAGAAGAAGTTGGCTTGCGTGGTGCTAAAGTTGCTGCTAATAAAATCAAACCTGACCTCGCTATTGCAGTGGATGTTGCAGTCGCATACGATACACCAGGAATGAACAACCTTGGAAGTGAGACGACTTTAGGAAATGGGCCTGTGGTAATCTTAATGGATGCATCTAATGTTGCACATCAAGGCTTACGTCAACATATTAAAGAAGTTGCAAGAAGACATTATATTACTGTGCAATGGGATACAACAGCTGGCGGTGGTACAGATGCAGGAAGTATCCATGTTGCAAATGAAGGTATACCTACAATTTCTATTGGCGTTGCCTTACGTTATATGCATTCAAATGTGTCAGTACTCCACACAGATGATTATGAAAATTCAGTGCGCCTTGTAACTGAAATCGTTCGTTCACTAAACGATGACGCTTACGAGAGAATAAAATGGTAATTTACTAGTTAAAATATTATGAAGTTGATAGTTTAATTCATATCATCTAAATATCGCATTTTCACACTAGTGTGTGGTGTGCTTAATATAATGAAGGTTAATGTCATTTGACGTCACTAAACCCCAGTCTACTGCCATAGACTGGGGTTATAATATTAACCTTCATTTTAATTTTAAATCTTACAATTAATTGCTATTCTACTGAATTTTTCCAACTATCATCACTTAACATTTCTCCAGGCCAAGTATAAGCCATAACACCACCATCAATTCGAACCGTTTCACCAGTAATAAATGAACTATCGTCAGATGCTAGAAATGCAACAAGCTTACCTACTTCTTCAGCTTTACCTAGTCGACCTAATGGAGTGACCCATTTTTGATTATTGCGGAATGTTTTACCCGCTTCATCTTCTGAAGTACCAGCTAAATTGTCTACTAATGGTGTTTCAATTGTTCCTGGTGCAATAGCATTCGCACGAATATTCTCACGACCATATTCAATAGCAATAGATTTCGTAAAGTTAATGACTGCACCTTTGGCAGCGTTATATCCAGAACGATATAAGTCGGCAGCTTGTCCTGAGAATGATGCCGTATTAATAATAGAACCGCCTTGTTCCATCATTAACGGTAATAAGAATTTGGTTACTAAGAACGTACCTCTCATATCCACTGCCATAATTTTATCGAATACTTCAACAGGATACTCGTGGATTCGGCCTGCGCCATTATCTACACCCGCATTATTAAAGATAACATCTACACGCCCATACTCATCTCTAGCTTTATCCGCAAAGTCTTGGACTTGTTTATCATCTGAGATATCTACTTTATACGCAGTAGCTTTACCTCCATTACGATTTATTTCTTCAACCGTTTTTTCTAATTCATCCGAAATATCAAGTGCGAGTACATGTGCACCTTCATTAGCCAAGGCTTTTGCTGATGCTTGGCCGATACCTGTACTTGCACCAGTGATGACTGCAATTTTATTTTCTAAACGTTTCATAACGGATTTCACTCCTATTTTCAAATTTCTTTAATGAAATTTAACTCATCTATACAATGTTTATCTTCCACACTTCAAACACCCTCAAACCTTATTCTCATAATGATAGCCCTTCATCACACAATTTAATTTCAATCTTATTTAATAAGTAATTATTATTGTACTTATCACATTAATAACCAATTCTTATACTTAAATTTCTGAAAATTGCTATATTTTAAAAATCAGTTTGTTATACTTTGAGTTAACTAACAAAGGGGGCCATTTTATGACCACTAATACAAAAGAAAGAACATCTTTAGTTAACAAATTTCTAAATGGTGTTGAAAAAGCTGGTAATAAATTACCAGATCCTGCAATACTTTTCTTCTTAATGTGTATTGGCTTAGCTGTTATCACTTGGATTGTGTCTCTTTTTGACGTGTCAGTGAAACATCCAGGAAATGGAGAAACTATACATATAAAGAGTATTCTTAGTACTGAAGGTATCGCTATGATTATGAATGATGCCGTTAAGAACTTCTCTGAATTTCCTGCGCTAGGACTTGTATTAGCAGTGATGATTGGTGTCGGTGCTGCTGAGAAATCAGGATATTTTGATAAGTTAATGATTTCAGTTGTTAACCGAGCTTCAAAGCGAATCATTGTACCTACAATCATTTTAATTGGGATATTAGGAAGTCTAGCTGGGGATGCAGCAACAGTCATTTTACCCCCACTAGCAGCAATGATCTTTATTAAGATTGGCTATCACCCAATCGCCGGTCTTGCAATGGCCTATGCTTCTTCATTAGGTGGTTTTGGTGCAAACTTTTTAATTGGTATGCAAGATGCATTAGTCTATGCATTTACGGAACCAGCGACGAAGATTGTTTCAGATAGCGTCAAGATTAATGTGGCTATGAACTGGTACTTTATTGCCGCAAGTGTCATCTTAGTACTTCCTGTTATCTATTTCACTACAACAAAGGTTGTTATACCACGTTTAGGTGAATATGATGCGAGTCAAGCAAATTATGATGAAGACGAGGAAACATCATCTCATATTACACCAACTGAAAATAAAGCATTATTCTGGGCGAACATGTCATTTCTTTTACTGATTGTTGCCCTAATCATTTGTTGTATTCCAGAAGGAAGTTGGTTAAGAAATGCTAAAACAGGCAGTCTCATAGACGATTCACCCTTAATTAATGGTGTTGGTTTAGTAATTCTTGTTATTTTCTTAATTCCTGGGATGGTCTATGGCATTTTGAGTAAACAAATCAAGAACTCGAAAGATTTAGGTAGTATGATTAGTGACTCTCTTGGTTCAATGGGATCTTTCATATTAATCGTATTCTTTGCAGCTCAATTATTAGCATTCTTGCAATGGAGCAATCTTGGTATTATTGTATCAGTCTATGGCGCCAAATTACTTCAACATCAAAATGGTATAGTGCTTATTATAGGCATCATTATTCTTAGTAGTTTGATTAACTTAATTATAGGTAGTGCATCGGCTAAGTGGGGTATTCTGGCTCCAATCTTCGTACCGATGATGATTTTACTAGGTTATCATCCTGCATTTACTCAAATGATTTATCGTGTAGGTGATTCAATTACAAACCCAATCACACCGATGATGCCTTATATGCCACTTATTCTATCTTACGCGCAAAAGTATGATAAAAATATGAAACTAGGTTCCCTACTTTCAAGTTTAATGCCATACACCTTTGCGTTAGGTGTCGTATGGACATTATTCGTTATCGCTTGGTACTTACTAGGCATTCCATTAGGACCAGGTGGACCTGTTAAAATTCCGAAATAATATAATAATTAAACATAATATTTTAGACATGTAGATGTGCACAAACCTCCTCTATCTCCGAGGAGGTTTATTTGTATGTAATCCCTTACAAATTTTTTACTAATTACTAAATATTTATCGCAGTCTCCCTTTTTCAAAGTGTTATATTACGGTAAAATAAAGGTATAGAAGTGTATTTTAATCAACATTATTCTAGTCATTTAGGAGGACACGATGGAAGAACGAATAGGTTTAGTAGATATTGGATCAAATACTATCAGATTAGTTATTTTTAACTTTACTAAAGAATCAGGAATTAATGAATTGCTCAACATTAAGACGCCTGCACGACTAAGCCAATATCTCACTAAAGATAATAAAATGAGTAAAGAAGGCATAAAAGTACTCATTGATGCATTACACAGCTTTAAATCTGTGTCTGATAAATTCAATGTAACTGAATTACATCCGATTGCTACTGCCGCAATCCGTCAATCTAAAAACAATGATGAAATTGTCAATGAAGTTAAAAATGAAGTTGGTATTGATATTAAAATCGTACCCGAAGAAGACGAAGCTTACTATGGTTACTACGCAATTACTCACACTACTGAAATTAAAAACGGAGTATCCGTCGACATCGGTGGCGGTTCAACTGAAGTAACGTTATTTAAAGATAAAGAGTTATTTGAATCACATAGTTTCCCTTTCGGTGTCGTAACACTTAAAAGAAAGTTCTTCAACGACAAAGATCATAACGACAAAGGCGCCATTAAAGATATGGAGAAATTCCTATCTCAACAATTTGAATCGTTAGAGTGGTTGAAAGATCAAGAGGTTGCACTTGTAGGTGTCGGTGGTTCCGCACGAAATGTAGCTCGTATCCATCAAGCCGAACATTCATACCCTATTGGCGGTGTACACAATTATACAATGACGAATAAAGATATTGATGAAGTCTTTGATATCATTCGTAAAAGTGATCGCGATGATTTAACCAACCTTGACGGCCTAAGTCGTGACCGAGTAGATATCATCTTACCAGCTGTATCAGTGTTTAAAACGTTATATAAAATTGTAGACGCTAAACAATTCACATTCTCTAGAAATGGTTTACGTGAGGGATATGTCATGAAGCAAGTACGTGAACGCTACCCTGATGTCTTCGATAAAAATAATGTACGTAAAGAATCTATTCATTTCTTAGCCCGTGAATATAAGATTGAAGATGTTAGTTCACAAGCACGTCTTAAATTAGCTAAATCCTTATTATCACAATTAATTGATATCGCTGATTTAGACATCAGTGATAACGATCAACGTCTATTTGAAGAAGGCGCTTATATTTACTACCTAGGTAGCTTTATCGATTCAGATTCAAGTTCTCCACACACGTACTACATCATTGCTAACTCTATGATTAACGGTTATACACATAAAGACCGTGTTAAATTAGCGCTACTCGCCAGTTTCAAAAATAAATCACTATTGAAATTCTATTGCAAAGAAACAGATTGGTTTAGCAATAAAGAAGTAGATACGGTTCAAGCACTCGGTGGCATCATTAAATTTATCAACGCTTTAAATATTTCTCAAACAAGCTTCGTAGTCGATGTTGAATTGAAGAAAATGAAAAAAGGCGACAAGGACTATCAATTAACTGTTTTTTATACTGAAGGCGAGCCTATTGCAGAAGAATATCAAGCAAACAGACAGAAAAAACATATTGAAAAGATACTTAAAGGAACTGTTTCCATTATCTTTACAAAATCTTAAAACAAGTATGCTATCTTAAACTTAGGATGTTATGCCTTTTACTTACTAATTGAAAAGAACAACGCATATTTGAGGAAATGACGAGGTGTATTTGGAATGCAAACTCAATTGGGAGAAAATGATATTAGCTTACCGCAATACTACAACAACCGCGAACTAAGTTGGCTTGATTTCAACTATCGCGTACTTCAAGAAGCATATGACAAAAATAATCCGCTACTAGAGAAATTAAACTTTATATCTATTTTTAGTTCTAACTTAGATGAATTCTTCATGGTTCGCGTTGCAGGTTTAAAAGACCAAGTTAAGATGGGCTACGACAAACCAGAAAACAAAGCACAAATGACACCACAAGAACAAGTTGATGCCATCCAAGAAAAAGCTAAAAAATATGTTGATACACAATATGAACGTTATAACGAATTAATGACTGAACTTCAAGATTATGAAATAGTGATGTGTGAACCGCATGAATTATCTGAACCTTTATTAAACAAATTAGAAAGAGATTTTAAACTAACGATTCTGCCAACTTTAACACCACTTGGCATTGATGCGTATCATCCTTTCCCTAAACTTAATAATAAAAGTTTAAACATCTTCGTAGACATTGATACTGAAGATGCGATTAATTCAGCAATTGTTCAAATCCCGTCACTCATTCCAAGATTCTTAACTTATAATGAAGGTGCTAAACAATATGTGGTTATGGTTGAAGATGTTATCACATATTTTATCAATTATTTATTTACTGGTTATGATGTATTAAATACCTTCACATTCAGAATCACAAGAAATGCCGATTTGACGATACATGAGGATGGCGCTGAAGACTTACTTATCGAAATCGAACGTTTCCTTAAAGAACGTAAGAGTGGTTCAGCTGTACGTTTGGAAGTTGATGGTCGTACTGCAAATCCAGATGATTTAGACTGGCTTATCGAAACATTGGAAGTTGATAAGCAAGATGTTTATTTCTTAAATGGACCATTAGACTTAACATTTATTTTCGGCTTAGTCGATCACCTATCTCATAAATTAAACTATTTAACTTATGAAAAATATTCACCACAGATTCCACGTTCTTTAGGCAATAATAATTTATATGAACTTGCATTAAAACGTGATATTTTCTTCCATCACCCATACGAATCTTTCGAACCGATTGTTGACTTTATTCGCGAAGCTGCGGACGATCCAAATACAATAGCGATTAAACAGACATTGTATCGCGTTAGTAAAGATTCACCTATTATTAATAGTTTAAAAGAAGCTGCTGAAAAAGGTAAACAAGTAACCGTACTTGTAGAATTGAAAGCACGTTTCGATGAAGAAAACAACGTACACTGGGCACGCATGTTAGAAGATGCAGGTTGTCACGTTATATATGGTATGACACATCTTAAGACACACAGTAAAATCGCTTTAGTCGTTAAACGTATCGGTGGAGAATTAACATCATTCGTTCACTTAGGAACAGGTAACTATAATGACAAGACTGCGAAACTCTATACAGATATGGGTATTATCACTACAAATGAACAAATTGCAGAAGATGCCATTAACTTCTTCAATTATTTAAGTGGGTACTCAGTAAAACCAGAATACAATAAATTAATCGTAGCACCATTTGATATTCGTGATGTCTTTATCGATCGAATTGATAAAGAGATTAGCAGTCACCTTCAACATGGCAATGGTAAGATTATGATGAAGATGAACTCACTTACGGATAAAGCCATCATTGAAAAGTTATTCGAAGCATCACAAGCCGGTGTGAAGATTCAACTCATTATTCGTGGTATCTGTTGCTTAAAACCAGGTATTCCTGGCATAAGTGAGAATATTGAAGTGGTAAGTATCGTTGGTCGTTTACTAGAGCACTCTCGTATTTATTACTTCCATAACAATGGAGATGAACGCATCTATTTATCATCAGCTGATGTAATGACACGTAACATGATTAAACGTGTAGAAATCTTATTCCCAGTTGAAGATAAAGAAATTGGAAAACGTCTAGTCGACTTCATGGATTTACAATTATCTGATAATCAAAAAGGACGCTACCAAGATGAACATGGTCATTATCACTATGTGGAAAATAACTTATCACCATTAAATTCACAAGTCTATTTAATGCAAGAAGCAATTAAATACGGACAAGAACTTAAGAAACGTTCAGCTCAACCATCAGGTATGCCAGTTGTATCTAAACGTCGTGCCAATTGGATGAATCGTATCCGTCGTTCTCTAAAGAAATAACATATAAAATAGGCAATGGTCGCTCATGACCATTGCCTTTATTTTTGTAAACAATTTTATTTCTCAGGGTGATCGTACCAATGATTTAAGAATTGGTAGAGAACATCACTATAGGTTTGTAGTTCTGATGCTTCTATCTTCTCATCGACGCTATGTGCCTCTTCTAAACTACCAGGTCCATATAAAATAGTTGGTATACCAAAGTGTGCTGTCCAACCACCATCAGTTACAGTCGTACTCATACCATGCTTTAAATCAGTTCCATGAACAGTTTGATGCGCTGACTGTAATTGTTTAAATCCAGGATGTTCAGTAGGTATGGTGAAGCTAGGGAAGATTTCGCCTTTGTCTTCAATCATTGATTCACCGCCCCATTCAAACTTCAATGGATTCTCCCGAAGCCAAATATCAGCCTCAGCCACACGATTCAAGTAATCTTCTATTTCTGCAACTACATCTTCATATCGCTCGTTTGGCAAATAATGAACCGTTATCCATAAACGACATTCATCTGCAACAAATGCCGGATGCCGTCCACCTTCAATCACTGCCGGGTTAATGGTATTTGCACCTGGAGGCATACCTGGACTATGTTTCATTACAGCCCAGTGCTGTTCTAATTCGTTTAGTGCGTGAATAATTTTTGTCATTTTTTCAATGGCACTCGCACTAAATAGCCCACCACCAGCATGGATGGTTTGACTACGCGCACCGTCATGAATGGTATTCTTACTTTTCACCGTAATCCAGCCGGTAATCACACCACCTTGACCAAGCGCCATATTCTCACTGGTATCTAACACAAGTGCTAGATCAGCTTTAGGTCCAATTTCACAAGCAAGTTTCGTACCTGCTTCACCTACTTCTTCTCCTACAACCGATTGCACAATAATATCGCCTTTCGGTTGCCGTTCTTCTTGATGTAACTTTTCAAGAACATAAAATAATGACGCCATACCACCTTTCATATCACTTACCCCACGACCATAAAGCCAGTCATCCACTTGGGTTAATTCAAATGGCGGATACGTCCAGTTTGAATCATCATCTACTGATGCCACATCTACATGGCCATTTAATATAAGTTTAGGTGCGGAAGGGTCACTCCCCTTCAAAGTCGCGACAATGACACTATCATCCTTATATAGTTGTTCCCGTTGAATACTAAATCCAAGTGCTTTTACTAATTCTTCAATCTCATCTTGCAAAGGGTTTGTATTACGTCCAGGTGGACTCTCCGTATTATAGCTAACTAATAATTCTAATAAGTTATAAAGACGTTTCTCCATCTTTGTCACTCCTCCAAATCTTAGTTATCCCCACTATCATCCTTCATTATCAGTGTACCATTATAATATAATTTTACACTATATAAGTACTTAATGTCCTAATCTCTCTATAATCTACTACACTGGTCGTACTGTCACTTCGTTCACATTAACATGTGCAGGTTGTGTTAATGCGTAAATAATCGCATCTGCAATATTTTCAGGATCTAGTTTCTTACGACCACCAAAGTCACTGCGTTCTGTCATTGGTGTATCTACCATTCCTGGTAATATGCTTGTTGTTTTAATCCCCGTTTTTGCTAATTCTTTTTCTAAACCATTAAAAATCATCAGTACAGCAGATTTTGTAGCACTATATAATGCACTTTCTTTAGATACTTCATTCGCAGATATAGATGCTAAATTTACCACATGTCCTGACCCCTGTGTTTCAAACTTAGGTAATATCGCATTGAGACTGTATAGAAGTCCTTTAATATTCGTATCAACCATTGAATCCCATGACTCAACTTGATAGTCTGTGATTTTAGATGAACGCATTACACCTGCACAATTTACGAAGATATCCACATGTCCAAATACATCGATGGCTTTTGCTACTAATGCATCTACTTCTGCTTGGTTTGTCACATCTGTAGGCACATTATGTATATTGTCTTCATTCATATCTTTCGCTACCGTATTCAATTTATCATGACTACGTCCTGCTAGTACGACTTTAACACCTTGCTTCTCAAGTGCTTTTGCTGTTGCTGCTCCGATACCACTACTTGCACCGGTAATAATTGCTACGCGTCCGTTTAATTCTGTCATTTCACTTCATCCTTTATTTTAGATTCATAAAATACATTACCTTATTTAAAATGCATTAAACCTTTAAGACAATTTCCAGGAAATATTATTATGAAAATACTAAGATGAATTGTAATCTTTATGAAAACGTATTAAAGTTAATATATGTAATTAAATCATTGGGCATATAGAAAGATAGGAGGATACACAATGACATTTGATGAACGTATTCAAGCGTTACGGGCTGAAAAGAGTAGAACAAGTTTCTCGTTTCATTTCATCGATTTATATAGTGAAGAAGAATGGATGAATATGAGTGTGAAGCAACGTACACGCCAAGAGAGAGAATTTATCGCACAATTGGATCAAATTCCACGTGTAAGAATGCCATTCTCTAGTCAAGAAGGCTACAAGTTTAAGTTATATAATCAAGAATATCAATATAATGAAGTTAAGAAGAATTTCAAAGATTTATAATACACTGAAGCCCGTATCTCTATGGTAAGATACGGGCTTTCAACACATTATTCCAGAATGATTAGGGGTATATTTATGGTATGCCTTCGACTGCTCACCAACGAAGGCATATAAGGTTCTTGAATGTTAATAGGAGGCCATTCAATTTGTATTAATTTGTAACGAGTGTTTTACGTTCGAGTCCATAGTAATATAGTCGTTCTGCATCAATATATGGAATTGAATCGATAGTCAAGTAGCCATCTTTAATATCACCGATCATTCCTTGATTAACACCAGTTTTCAAATAAATGTCGTAACTGCCTTCATCAGAAAAAACAACTTCTTCAATTACTTTTCTCATCAGTATCACTTCCCATTACTTATTCCTTACAATTCTTATCATACACCCTTTTAAAAATTTTTAAAGTATTTTGTGATACTTTTCACAAATAGTTCACTTTTTTGAAAATGAAAGTAATTGAAGGGATTTATGTATGTGGAATATACATGGATTTATAAGTAAAAATTTTAATTAGTAAAATACTCCAATATGTTAGAGGGATATGTCAAATATTTATTCCAATCTTTATTAAGAAGAGCAATGATTCGAAAGCTTCCTTATTCTAGAATGAATATAACTTGGGAGAATATAGTCAAATTAAGAGATGAAGAATATTCCTATAAAAAAATATGGTAGGCACCGAGCTTATCATAATCTTTCTTTTACTCAATTGATGCTAAATGATTTAGAAAATTATAATCAATCAATTTTTGATACTTTCTGTCCATCTTTTGATAACGGCTGCGTTTATATTTGCTTTATAATTAACTCACATTAGATTGATCTGATGTATGAGGGGGATAATAAGCTCTCAACTGATAAAATTCGTTAGAGACGCATCTTAACTGGAGAGTAAGATGGGTCTCTTTCTTTTCATTAAATTTTAAATGAAGTAAAAAGATTGATACTTTTAGCTAAAGATTTGATATTGCGACAGGTATTCTATCTGAATAATATATTGTACAATTTAAGTGTATTAGATATACATCTAATACATAGAGTTTTAGAGGAGGTTGGGAAGTATAACCATTACATATTATATTTCCCAAAAAGCTCATCTTAGCGGAAAATGAGATGAGTGGAATTTATACTTCTTGAAATATATGTTCATAATGCTCGTGACAAGTCAGTCAACGCAACATGAATCAAACAGCCAAGATTACGTAATCCAAAGAAGAACCCATAATTCTTTACCATATGTCAAGTGTTTTATGAACTATATTTTTAGGAAAAAAGCTATTACAAAATTTTTAATTAATACTTACTCTCTGATGCTTTAACTAAGTATTAATTAAGTCGAAATGTCTCTAAAGAAGTATAGGTGCGATGTTTTTCACATCAAAGATGAACCCCATAAACATTTAAGCTGATCACTTAAGTGTCTATGGGGTCTTCTTTTGTATCATTATATTAAAATCCTAATTCTTTAATAAACTTAATGAGTTCATCTTTCATCTTTGGATCTTTAAGTGCATATTCAATCGTTGTTTTAACGAAACCTAATTTTTCTCCAACATCGTAACGATCACCATCAAAGTCGTATGCATAAACTGGAATATCACTATTCATACGTTCAATCGCATCAGTGAGCTGAATTTCATTTCCAGCGCCTTCTTTTTGTGTTTCAAGGTAGTCAAATATCTCAGGTGTTAAGATGTAACGTCCCATGATGGCTAGATTTGAAGGCGCTGTACCTTGTTTCGGTTTCTCAACAAATTGTTTTACCTCGTAACGACGACCTTCTTTTTCTAATGGATCAATAATACCATATCTATGAGTAACGCTCTCTGGTACTTCTTGAACACCAATGACTGAATGACCTGTTTCTTCGTAAACGTTCATCAATTGTTTGATAGCTGGTGTCTCTGATTCAACGATGTCATCACCTAACAAGACTGCAAATGGTTCATTTCCAATAAATTGACGAGCTGTATGTATCGCATGTCCTAATCCTTTTTGTTCTTTTTGTCGAACGTAGAAGATGTTTGCTAAGTCCGTAGAATATTGTACTTTCTCAAGTAGGTCATCTTTTCCTTTTTCTTCAAGAACCATTTCTAATTCTTTTTGATTATCAAAATGATCTTCAATTGCGCGTTTATGTTTACCAGTTACGATGATAATATCTTCAATTCCTGCACGAGAAGCCTCTTCCACTATGTATTGAATTGTAGGTTTGTCTAGAATAGGAAGCATTTCTTTAGGCATCGCTTTAGTAGCTGGTAAGAATCGCGTCCCTAAACCAGCAGCAGGTATGATTGCTTTTTTTATCTGTTTCAAACTCAAGTAACTCCTTTGCACATTCTGTCTTTTATATCATTTGTTAGTTTATCACTCTTTTGATTTCTTTCCTAGCAATAGCCTATTAATTTAACTATGGGTGGTACAGGCACTACACTTGTGGTGCCATTTAAGTATGCAAATTTTTATTAATATATTCATTTTCAAACTGTTGAAAATTGTTAGTAGAAAACCTATTTGTTGAACTAAAAAACACTCACCATTTTGCAGTGAGTGCTTTTATAAAAGATTCTTATACAAATAAGCTAATAAATAATATAAAGATGATACCTGATACAGAGATGATTGTCTCAAGTAGTGACCAAGTTAGGAATGTTTCTTTGACGGTTAATCCGAAGTATTCTTTAAACATCCAGAATCCTGCATCATTTACGTGAGATAGAATAACGCTTCCTGCTCCTATTGCAAGTACAACGAGTGCAACGTTAACATCTGAGTGTTGTAATAATGGTAAAACGATACCTGTTGTAGAGATGGCAGCTACTGTAGCTGAACCTAATGCAATTCGTAATACTGCTGCTACTATCCAAGCAAGTAAGATAGGTGACATTGTAGAACCTTCGAACATTTTTGCGATTGTATCACCCACGCCACCATCAATTAATACTTGCTTGAATGTCCCACCACCGCCAATGATTAAGATCATCATACCAATTGGATAGATGGCATTTGTAACTGACTTCATAATGTCGTCCATCTTTCTACCACGGTTCAAGCCCATTGAGAAGATAGCGAAGATAACTGAAATTAACATTGCAGTACCAGCCGTACCTATGAAGTAAACAATTTGTTCAAATAAATTTTTAGCTTCCTCGTGGCCACTGATTAATTGAACAATAGTTGAAATTAACATTAAGATCACTGGCAATATTGCTGTAAATAAACTTAATCCAAAACCTGGCATTTCAGATTCTTTAAATTCTTTTTGAGAACCCAATGCTGAGATATCACCTTCACGAGTGTATGCTGAAGGGATAATTTTTTGTGCAATTTTATTAAATACAGGTCCAGCAATAATCGTTACTGGAATTGCAATGATGATTCCAAACAGTAATACTTCTCCCAAATTCGCTTTTAGTTCTTTAGAGATAACGACCGGTCCAGGATGTGGCGGTAAGAAACCATGTGTTACTGATAAAGCTGTCACCATTGGTAAACCAATTTTTAAAGGTGATACTTTTGCACGTTTAGCAATCGTAAACACTAACGGAATTAATAAGACTAAACCTACTTCGAAGAATAATGCGATACCCACGATAAATGCTGCAATCAACATTGCCCATTGCACGTGTTTAGGTCCAAATTTAGCAATCAATGTGTCGGCAATTCGATTGGCACCGCCACCATCTGCAAGTAATTTACCAAGCATTGCCCCTAATCCAAAGATTAATGCAATGTGGCCAAGCGTACTTCCCATTCCCGCTTCTATAGTTTCCATTATTTTATTTAATGGCATACCTAGTAGTATAGCAGTCACGACAGAAGTGACGATTAATGAAATAAATGTATTCAATTTCAAGAATATAATTAAGGATAGTAGTAATAAAATCCCGATAACAACACTGATAAGTGGCCAAATATCTCCAAACATAGTAAATCCTCCCAATGTTTTCTTTTTTTAATTAATTGATTTACTCCATGTGCTTACGTTGAAAATCTGCAATTTCTGCATAACGTTCTTCTAATGAGCGACTTAAATTAATAAAGATTGATACTAACTGTTGATACACTTGAACGGTTTCTGAATCAGGTTGATGTGCATTCGTTGTCCCGACCATTTCTTCAATAATTGAGAAGTCATCAATTTCCCCTAATGCTTTCAAACCTAATACACAAGCGCCTAAACAAGAACTTTCATAGCTTTCAGGCACGATAAGGTCTGTGTCGAAGATATCTGCCATCATTTGACGCCATACTTCACTCTTAGCAAATCCTCCTGTCGCTTTGATTGTGCTTGGTGTTTCGTTCATTACTTTTATAAGCGCAAGATAAACTGTATAAAGATTATAGAGTACACCTTCTAAAGCAGCACGAATCATATGTTCCTTTTGATGCGAGAGTGTAAGACCGAAGAATGAACCACGTGCATCGGCGTTCCATAATGGTGCACGTTCACCTGCAAGGTACGGATGGAAGATGAGACCTTCTGCACCTGGTTTAACCCGACTTGCGATTTTAGTCAGTACATCATATGGATCAACGCCTAAACGTTTGGCAGTTTCAACTTCACTTGCAAGGAGTTCATCTCTTAGCCATCTCAGAACAACTCCACCGTTGTTTACTGGTCCGCCAATGACATAATGTTCTTCGTCTAGTACGTAACAGAAGATACGTCCTTTATAATCGGTGCGAGGTTTATTAATGACTGTTCGAATCGCGCCAGATGTACCGATTGTGACAGCGACTTCGCCTTTTTTATAACTATTCACTCCTAAGTTAGAAAGAACACCATCACTTGCACCTACAATAATAGGTGTATTCTCATCTATGCCCATTAAAGTTGCATAGCGTTTCTTCATACCTTTAAGAATGTGTGTGGTAGGTACCAGTTGTGGTAGTTGTGCTTCAGTGATACCCAACAATTCAAGTGCCTCTTTATCCCAGTCAAGTTCTTCAAGATTGAACATGCCAGTAGCTGACGCCATTGAGTAATCGATGACATATTTTTCAAATAATTGGTAGAATATGTAAGTTTTTATATCTGCGAACATGGCAGTTTGTTTATAAATATCTGATTGTTCATGCTTCATCCAGAATATCTTAGATAATGGTGACATCGGATGAATTGGTGTTCCTGTGCGTTGATATATGTCTGAGCCATGATGTTCCTTATTAATTAGTTCTGCGTATTTACTCGCGCGATTGTCTGCCCATGTAATACTTTCAGTTAAACGATGATGTTGTGCATCGAGTGCAATCAGACTATGCATTTGTGAGCTAAATGAAATTAGTTTGATGTCTTCTTTTTTTATATTTGCTTCTCTAACAACATATTTCACAGTCATTAGTACTGCATCAAACAATTCGTCAGGATTCTCTTCAGAAACATCTACATTGGGGGTATGTAAGGGGTAACCAATGTTGTGTTTCATTATGAATTGTCCATTTTCATCGTATAATACTGATTTCGTACTTGTTGTCCCTATGTCAACACCAATCATGTATTTCATATTATTCCTTCTTTCTTCTATCTATCTTAGCCAGAAACTTTCAATGTCTTCGCCAACATCATCGAAATTTAAGTGGAAGGCTTCTCTTAATTTTGTAGAGTCATAGTGTTCTACCGCTTCAATAAACACCTCATGGTTACTATGAATGCGTTCAAAATCTTCTTTATCTTGCTCCATGCGATGTCTCATAGATAGTAATACGAGTGTTTCGATTACGGGTTTCAAATGATTCCAGAATGTTTGTAAATATTGATGGTTGGATGCGATAATCATGGCTTCATGAAATTGAATGTCATGTTGTGTAAATGCTTCAGCATCTTCGAATTTAACTGCTACTTTCATCATTTCAAGGTGCTTACGCATCTCTTTAGTTATAGGTGCTCTATCAGTGTGTTTGATCTTAGAGAAGGCAAATGACTCTAACATTAAACGTAAATCATAGAGTTCTTTCTTTTCTTGATCACCAAACTGTAAAACTTTAGCTCCCATGCGTTCTAATTGTATAAGTTGATCCGTCTGTAATAATTTGAATGCATCTCTAACAGGGGAACGACTAACATCAAATTGTTTTGCGACTTGATTCTCAGTAAGTAGCGTATCTACTTCGATTTCCCGACTCACAATTTGCAATCGTATTTCTGCTGCGACACCTTCTCCTTTAGACATGCCACCAAGCCATTGTTCTGGATAACCTTCTTTCACATCTTTCACTCCTATTGACTCAATTACAACTTGTATACAAGTATATTAATATATAAGTTACGTTTTTGCAAACGCTTTCTTTTTATAAATTTAAAAAACCCGGCCACTGATGGACCGGGAAAAACATGATTAAAATTCTATTTCTTCTCTTCAGAAACTTCGATGCAGTAATGTGTTTCGTGACACTTAGGGCATTCTAATTTACGTGTCTGCATAGTATGTCGGGCCAAAATAAACTGTTTCAATGATGGCTTAAACGTATATTGGCAATTGGGACACAGATATGAAATATTTTTATAATAATATGTTGTTAATCCAACGGCATAGGTTATTAAGATAGGCACTATCGCAATAAATGGTTTACTCGAACTTCTCAATAAACTTGCGATTAACCCTGTGTATTGAATAATGCCAATGACACCTGCGCTAATCCATACTTTACTTTTAAAGGATTTCAATGTAGTAGATTGTTTCATTGCTTTATCTATGTCAGATAAATGATTTATTGGAGCGCTTGATTGACTTGAAATATATTGGTCAACGTTGTTCAAATGTTTTAGTGTTTTTGTTTGATCATATATACTTGTCTCTAATTCTTTCTTATGCAGTTGCAACATTGCTTTAAGCGTCTGCATATCGCTATCCTCGTAAAGTAGCGTTTTAATTTCATCCAATGTACAACCAAATTGCTTCAACAAAACTATCAACTGTAGTTGTTGTATATGATCATCATTGTAATATCTACGATTTGATTCTGATGCACGTTCAGCTGTCAATAAGCCTTTACAATCATAATATTGTAGTGTTCGAACTGTAACTCCTAAATGATTGGCTAGCTCTCCAACTGTATAATGTGACATAGTGTCCACCTCCTACATTGAATCTACCTCATGACGCTACGTCACGAGCAAGACATTTTTACACATATCTTAAAGTAAGTCTGAAGGATGTCTTATTTGTCTTCTATCCAATCTTTAATATGATCGACAATGCCTACCGTACCATTTGGTAATTGTTCAAGGACAGAAGGAAAGTCCATATGGCCGATACCTGGATAGACGATTTCTTTCGTTTCTCCTCCATAGCGTTTATACTGCTCCATTGTGCTTTGTGAATCAGTATACGGAATGATTTCATCATCTTTGCCAGAGATAAATAATAACTTAGGAAATTGTTCAATTTCTTCAATATCTGGAAGATAATTAGCTTTAATTGTATATATTAAGTCTGTAATGATTGTTTTAATTGGGGCGACGAATGATAAGATATCTAGTCCGTTTTCTTTTCGTGCGTAGACCGTCTTTTTTAAAATATATTGTGGCAAATTTTTAATTGCAGTAATTTCATCTTTAAAGTGATCACGTTTACTATCTGTAGAGAACAAACGTGCTAGCATACTTGTATTTGGTGTAATTTTAGCTGCGCTGCTTAAATAAACAAGGTGCGATATAGGCAATGTATTAAATTTCAACAAACGTGTGCCAATCATACCACCCATCGAGTAACCAATGACCATGACCTTTTCAAGATATTGTGACGAAACAATTTGTTCCAAAACGTCTTCAATTCGTTCAGAGTAATCATCTAATGTGTGATTATTGCGATCGATACTTGAGCTTTTGCCACGGCTTGGACAGTTAATAAAGATCATCTTATATTCTCTAAAGTACGGTTCAAACATCGTCATAATGCGGTAGGTCATGATTGCCCCATGTAAGAAGACAATTGCCCTATTTGAAGTTTGATTCCCGGCAAATGCTACTTCGACTTGTTCGTTATGATAATTTTTCAATTGATAAATTTGTGTTTTGAAATGTTTTCTGTTCATAATCAACCTCAAAAATTGCTATATTACTAAATTATTATTTTATCACAAAATTATCAAAACAGAGACAAATTAAAAAGTATAACTTATAGAATTGTTGCAAGTTACGTACAATTCATCAAGTTATACTTTAAACTAATCGTTTTAGTTATTATCTGAAATAGCAGAATGAATCGATTGCATTTTAGATTCTACATCTGCAATTTCAAGTGCACAGTCTTTTAACATATCACTATAATCATCCGTACTCGCATTATTTTTATAGCGAATTTTATGCTCTAGACTTGCCCACATATCCATACCAATGGTTCTAATTTGAATCTCCACTGGAAGCTTTTCAACTTTATTTGATAAGAATACTGGGATAGACACAACAATATGTAAACTTCGATAGCCGTTGTCTTTTGGATTTTTAATATAGTCTTTACGTTTAAGAAGTTTGACATCCTCTTGTTTTAATAGCATTTTTTCAATGACATAAATATCCTCTAAATAGTTACAAACAACGCGAATACCTGCAATATCTAATATATGTTTACGAGCACTTTCTGCACTAATATCTAGTTGTTTGCGGTGCAACTTTTTAATTAAGCTGTTCATTTCTTTCACACGGCGTTCCATATGGTGAATAGGGTTGTGTTTATAAACGTGATTAAAGTTGTCATCTAGAATATCTAATTTTGTACTGATTTCTTTTAAGGCTGAGGAGTATAAGTGGTCCAGTTCTACGAAGCCAATAAGTCTATCAAAGGCTTCGTCTCCATCTTTAAAATGATGTAAGTTATCTTTAAATTCACTTCGTAATTCTTCTATATACAATGATGGTTTTCTTTCTACATACATAGTATTTCCTCCTTAATCATCACTGTATATTATAGCGAATTGCAAAATGAACTAAAAATAATACTCTTTGATTTCACATTATTTTTAACAGTTAAATTATAATTAAAAATGCAAACCTTTATATTGAACAATACGTCCAGACATAAAGGTTTGCAACTATTAATTATGATGATTCATTCTTATTATGTTCGATGACTTTTGTACCACGATTATCAGCGATGTCTTGTGCGCGTTTAGTGGCCTCTGCTTTCATCTCAAACGTATCAGACGCTTGTTTCGCACCTTTTGTTTTCACTTTCCATTCATCATCTTCGAAATAGACATGTACATTTTCGTCATTTAGTTTTGGGTTTGCGGATTGATCTTTTTTGTGTTGGGTAATGTGTTTATGTTTTAATTCATCTAGCTCATCTTTCGTCGCATCTTTATACCAATCTTTAGCTTGCTGTGTAGCAATCGGTATAACATCCCCTTCTTTATAACCATCTTTTAACATAGCATTACCAATATCAATTGCTTTCTTACGTTCTAATTCATCGAAGTTCTTCCACGTATTCGGATAATCATTCATTGTCCAAGGCATCCTATCAAACTCCTTTTTAACTTGATAGTTTGCTTTACCACTATCGTTTAGAGTGAAACTTGCTTATTGGACTATGCTTTAATCGCCACACCATTTTCAACATCATCTATATCTTTACGTGTATGCACACAATTATTTTGTAGTCTCATTAATGCCGATTTAATGTAATTATATTGAGGTAAATCGGAGAGTTCATTAATTTCAAGTCGGCTTTGAAGTTCGAAATGTTTCGCTAAATTTTCAAAAGTAACTAGGTATTCTCCCATTTGCTGATCTGAAATACGTTGACGTTGATGATCTTGCATCGCACGCATTAACATAAAGTTAATCTCTTCCAAGGCAAATATACTTGGATAATAATAACGAATCACTTCTTGATTAGAGAACAATTCACCACTTGCTGAATTGTTGATTTGAATCATGTTACTCATTTTCACTGAAAGTGCTAAACTTTCATCTCTTTCACGTAAATCATCTTGGTAGTGATTCTCTGAGAATAAATATTGGAAGATTACCGCTTCCTTACGAACCACTTCTGCAATCGTTCGTGGTAACATGGCAGACGCTGTTTGACGGTTAATAAGAAGAATGCCGACAACTGCAATTGCTATACCGATTAATACATCAAAGATACGTGTATAGGCAATTGAAATTGAAAGGTTATCTGATGCTAAACCATTTAATAATATAACTTGGATCGTGATAAATATAACTGCGAACGCATAGTTTGAACCTACAAATGTTTCAGTGACCATCGCTGCAATACCCATTATGATAACGGCAATGATTAAGTGTGGATTGAAATACAATATAGCTGATAAGACAAGTGTTCCTAAGATAGTACCTAGTCCACGAGCAACAGAACGGTCTAACATACGTCGAGTTGTCATGCCTAATAAGACTGTATGTGCTGTTAATGGTATCCAGTAAGATTTTTGGATATTAAAGGCTAATGAAATAAAGATTGCTACTGCCATAATGACGGCGTAAATTAATGTATTTCGAAATACAATCGAATCTAATGTTAAATTATGAATGATACGTTGACTATATAACGGTTTACGAACACTTGCTTCATGTTCAATTTGACTTGAATCTAAGTTCGTAATTTCATCAATTTTCAAGATATATTGTAATAAATCATCAAACGCCTCATCTACATGAACTTCTTTTGTCCACTTTTCACGAGAGGCTGTTGTTCGATATGCATTTCGTATCGCAACATCCATCATTTCAACTAATTCGTTTGGTATAGGGCGTATACCTTTTTCATGTAGTTCCAATAACTCTGAATATAACCCCTGTGCCGATGTGTGGAGTAATAACAGCCTTTGAAAGCGCGGACTCAATTTCTGGTTCACTCCAGCCGTAGCAGTGATTAACAATTCATCTGAATTTTTAAACCGTGTTACCGCTGTTTTTGTACTTTCTTTAAATTTAT
Source organism: Staphylococcus sp. HMSC069D12 (assembly GCF_001810405.1). Classification (NCBI taxonomy): domain Bacteria; kingdom Bacillati; phylum Bacillota; class Bacilli; order Caryophanales; family Staphylococcaceae; genus Staphylococcus; species Staphylococcus sp. HMSC069D12. Next base: position 47,295 of record NZ_KV801114.1, on the reverse strand, counting down.
CGATATCATTATAATTGTGCATTAATTCTTTAATCATGTTAAAGTCCGAATTAATCGCTCTATTTTCGATTTTTTGTTTTTGGAAAAGTATTGTCAAGATGACTACTAATGTAGCAATCGCACCACCAACAAGAATTGCTAAACCACGGTATAACGCTTCATTTGGTGCTATTGGCAAGTTACTTGGTAAACAAAACGTTACAAGAAAGAATGTTGAAGATGGTCCTGCAATCTTCAACGCACTGAAGATGTAATATGGGATGACTGTAACTAATAATAATGTTACGCCATATAATATCGGCTCAGTAACTGTAAGTGTGCCCAGTATCATACATACTGCAAATGACAATGAGCATAAGATGACAGTTCTAATCATTGAGCGGTGTGAACTTTTGAACACATAGATATGCGCCAACGTCCCAGTCGATACAAGCAATCCTAATGCAAAATTGCCTAGGAAATAACCTAATAGTGCTGGGATAATTAATAACAAGCCTTGTCTTACACCCTTCATCAGGTCAACTTTACTTGTGTCAAATGTGATAAGTGAGTTTAAAACATTTCCCAATGTTATCTTTCCTTTCTATAAAACATACATATTCAATGGTAACACTTTTTATTAAGTTATATGATGATCATTGCCTAATTTACAAAAAAGGTAGGATTGAAATCATATCTGTGACATAGATTTCAAATCCTACCTTAGTAATATATATTATTATGAAAATTTCTTTAATTATTTGGCTTCCGCAACATCGATGACTGGTTTTTCTGTAATATATTTGCCGATATTTTCGCTGAACACTTTAAAATGGTCTGAGTGGTTGTGTGCTTCAACCGCATCTTGATCTTTATAGTTTTCTACGACTACGAATGTATTTCGTTCAGTTACATCTTCATAGTGGCTATAAAATGTATTTCCTTCCTCTTCACGTGCATGTTTAACTAAGTTCGTCATTAAATCTAAATAGGCTTCACGATGTTCTTCACTTACTTTAAGTTTGGCATTAATAATAATCATACATTTCACCCTCAATTTTGTGATTAATTTAATATTATCTTATCATTTTCATTCATACATAAAACAGTAATGTGACTTTAAGCTTTAAACACATTTTATTATATTTCCTCAAAATAGACATTTAGTAAATCTATGTTCCAAAGCACTTAGCAAGTAATGTAATTAAATAGGCCAGTAAATGAATTAATTAAAATCCACTTACTGGCTAGATTCTAGGAATGATTTCCTAGCTTATATGAAATTATTTTAATTCACGACTTTCATCTTTAATCAATGGTTTGTCTGGTGATACAAACAACCATAAAATTGCTGCGATGACTGCTGGAATAATTAATAATTGGAAAGTCATTGTCCAACCAAGTGATGCAACCAACGCACCAGCTAAGAATGGACTTAACAATGCACCAATGTTACCCCATAAGTTCATCCAACCAGATACTGTACCGGCAAAGTTTCTACCAATGTCATTAGCTGCTGCCCAGCTCATACCCATTGATACACCCATACCACCTAAACCAAGTGATAACCAGAAAATCGTTACGTATAAATTCTCAGTATGTACTGCAAAGAAAATGGAAATTGCAAATACGATGAAACCAACAATGGCAATTAAACCTCTTGAAACGAATCTTGATTGTCCGCTGCGTAAAATTTTATCTGAAATCGCACCAGCAGACAAAATTAAAATAAACATTATAAACCAAGGTAATGAACTAATCGTCATGTCTTTAAATTCAACATGATATTGTTCAGTTAAATAAGTTGGTAACCAAATTAAGAATAATGAAATAACGAATTGTACTACAAAGTATTGACCTGCAATAGCATAGAAACTTACACTACGGAAGAATTGATTCCAAGGTGGTAGTGATTTACTTGTTTGAACAAGGTCACGATTCTCCATAATGAAATGTTTCTCAGCGTCATTAACCATACGGTGTTGCTCTGGTAAGTCTTTCGCAATGATTCCCCATAGTATTGCAATTAAAATACCTACAGCACCGAAGATGTAAAATACAGCTTGCCAATTAAATGCATTTACAATAGCAATAGTAATCACAGGCGCTAATACAGGTCCAAAATAAGAACCAGCGAGTAACATACTAGATGCTCTACCTTTCTCATCTTTAGAGAACCAGTTTGCATTAAACACAGCGTTTGATGGATACATTGGCGCTTCACCAACACCGAATAAGAAACGCACTAAATATAATAAACCGTGATGTTTAATCATACCTGTAAAGATAGTGAATGCACTCCACCATACTAAAGCGATTGTAATCATCTTACGAGGTCCAAATTTCTCAGCTAACATACCAGAAGGTACTTGCATTAACGCGTAACCTAATGAGAAGAATGAAGCTAATAGACCAAATTGTTGCTTTGTCATATGTAAATCTTCCATCATTTGTGGGGCAATATATGAGATGTTAGATCTATCCATGTAGGCAATAACACCTATGATAAAAAATGCTAATGCGAAAAACCAACGAACACTACTTTTCTTTTGTCTTTGTACCATATCCTCTTTTTCCTACTTCCTTTAATTTGTTGATTCTAAATATGTTATCTAATATAATCACGAGACTCCCTATTTGTAAAAATAACTCCCTTAAAACCCTTACCATCATAAGGTTTCAGCATTTATTTTTAATAATATTACCAGTTTTTGAAATCGTTTTCAACATCTTGTTTAAAAGTTCTTTTATTAAATTGTACATCGTTGGTTACTTTATTCACTAAATTAGTATTTACGCTTTGCAATCTCAATATTCATTAAAATTTGAACTCCATTTAAAAAAATTGTAGAATAAACATGAAATGAAACGCGACTCATCATTATTTAAAATTAAATAGATAATTTATCCACTGGAAGTGCCTTTGTTTAAGGCTGAGAGTAAAGAAAGAACTTTATAATTCCTGGAACCTGATCCAGTTTGTACTGGCGTAGGAAAGTGGCTTACACATATCGTTACATAGATACTAACGCTATTTCCTACTAAGGAGATAGCGTTTTTTCATTTATTAGGGGTGATAGACATCTTTATTGCGATAACAACTTATAAACATTTAACAGAAGCAGACTTACAACACTTCATTGAAATTAATAAAGGCATCGATGGTTTACTCTTTCGTACGCCTATGTCTAGTGATGATTTATTTTCCTTTTTAAAAAAATTAATCGCTGCTAGCTTTCCAAGAAACAAAATTATTATCCATAGTGATGTTGACTTATTAGAATCCTTAAAACTTAAACGCTTGCACTGTCGTGAAATGGACACATTAGCGTTCGATTATAAAGCACAACATCCTGATGTTGAAGTAAGCATGTCAACGCACACTATTAACTCGGTGAAACAAGCTTATCAACATCAATTAGATTATGTCTTTTATGGTCATATCTTTACCACGGCTTCTAAGCCAAATCAGCAGCCTAGATTAATGTCTGAAATCAAAGCCGTGTTACAAGTTCCGATTCCAGTCTATGCCATAGGAGGTATTACTGAAGATACGATACAACGGCTTCCAAATGGCTTTGCAGGAATTTGTGCAATTTCTTATTTTATGAGCGCATCTTTACAACAAATTCAACATCTACGAAAGGAGTGGTTGAAAGATGTATGACATACTTATTGTTGGTTCTGGTGTTATCGGAATGTCCATTGCGAGACACCTAAGTCATACGCAACTCTACATTGCAATTGTCGACCGTGATATACCTGGTAAACATGCTTCATATAAAGCTGGAGGCATGTTAGGTGCACAAAATGAATTTACAGAAGACAGTGACTTATTTCGTCTCGCTCTAGAGTCACGTGAATGCTTTCCTGAATTATGCGAAACACTCCAAGATGAAACTGGAATAGATATTCAATATCAATCATCTGGATTGATTAAAATCGCAAATCAAATTGAAGATGTTGAGCATTTGCGCTCACAATTTCAATTCTTACACGCCTTAGATGACAATGTAATTGAACTATCAGACGATGAATTAGCAGATTTAACCGATGGTAGTGTGGTTGCATCTGAAATGGCAATCCACATTCCAAATGATGGACAAATCAATGCAAATCATTATACGAAAGCATTATTTAAATCCTTACAACAGCGTCGTATTTCGCGCTACTTCAATACAAATGTAACAGATATTATTCGCCAGAACGGTTACTATCAAATCGTTTCATCTCAAGGTGATTTATATGCGAAGAATGTCATTGTCGCAGGTGGTGCATGGTCATCTCAATTGTTAAAACAATATCAATTGCCTCGTGAGGTTGTCGGCGTTAAAGGTGAAGTGCTTCTAATGGAACATGACGATTTAAACTTACAGCAAACAGTATTTATGACTAATGGATGCTATATAGTTCCGAAAGCGCCTAATCGTTACTTAATTGGTGCTACTAGCGAATTTGATAATTATTCTGTAGGTAATACGGATCAAGGCGTCTCATGGTTAAAACACTATGCGATAGAACGTATACCTGAACTTGCAAACGCACGTATCATGAAGAAATGGTCTGGCGTACGTCCATATACCAATGGCGAATTACCAATTATGGACCGAGTTGACGATGGATTATATGTCATTACCGGCCATTATCGAAACGGTATTTTATTGTCCCCTGTTATTGGTCGTGACATTGCAAATTGGCTATTAACTGGAGTCAAACCATCTCGCTATGAATCTTTCAATGTCTCAAGGAGGTTAAATCATGAAATGCATTATTAATGGCGATGCATTCACATTCGACACTGAGCAATCAATTCATCAAGTGCTCATCTCTCTAGAATTAGACCCAGAACGTGTCATTGTTGAACATAATAAAACATTAATTAAACAAGAAGATTATCATCAACACACGGTACGTGAAGATGACCAATTAGAATTATTAGAATTTGTTGGAGGCGGATAAAATGTTTAAAATTGGAAATTTAGAATTACAATCTCGTTTATTACTAGGTACAGGAAAGTTTGAAAATGAAGACATACAAACAGAAGCGATTAAAGCTGCAGAAACAAATGTACTTACTTTCGCAGTAAGACGTATGAATTTGTATGACAAGAATTTACCTAATCCACTCGCAAACATTAATTTAAAAGACTTTATAACTTTTCCAAATACTGCTGGCGCAAAAACTGCTGAAGAAGCCATTCGTATTGCAGAAATCGCTAAACATGCAGGTGTATGTGACATGATTAAAGTAGAAGTTATCGGTGATGATGAAACATTATTACCTGATCCATTTGAAACATATAAAGCTTGTAAAGTATTGCTAGAGCGTGGCTACATTGTATGTCCATATATTTCTAATGACGTCGTTTTAGCTAAACGTTTAGAAGAATTAGGTGTGCATGCCGTTATGCCATTAGCATCTCCAATAGGAACAGGTCGTGGCATAAACAACCAACTTAATTTAAGTTACATTATTAAAAACTCAAATGTGCCAGTTATCGTTGATGCTGGTATTGGTTCTCCGAAAGATGCATGTCATGCGATGGAATTAGGGGCTGACGGTATTCTACTCAATACAGCAGTATCAGGTGCTAAAGATCCTGTGAAGATGGCAGAAGCAATGAAATTAGGTATTCATGCTGGTCGCTTGTCTTATGAAGCAGGACGAATCCCAGTAAAATATACTGCCCAAGCATCAAGCCCAACTGAAGGTTTAGGTTTCTTATAATGCAACGTTACAATCGTCAAATGAGATTCTCTCCTTTTGGTGAACAAGGACAGCATGCCCTTTCTAATGCACAGTTACTTATTCTAGGTGCCGGCGCATTAGGTAGTCATGTTGCCGAGCTTCTTGCTCGAATGGGGGCACATCACATCACAATTGTTGATATGGATATAGTTGAAACGTCTAATCTACATCGACAAGCGCTTTATACTGAAGATGACGCTCAAAATATGGTACCAAAAGTACACGCAATAAAAGAACATATTGCACATATCAATCATCATGTAGACGTACAAACGTATTACAAAGAAATAACTTCAAACAATATTGAAGATATATTAAATGAAGTTAAACCAGATATCGTTATCGATGGGATGGATCATTTTAAAATTCGTTATCTCATCAATGAAGTGTGTCACAAACATCAAATTCCTTGGGTATATGGTGCTGCTGTCGGCAATAAAGGAACAGTTTATGGCATTGATTTCAAAGGACCATGTCTAAAATGCCTCCTAAAACAAATGCCATCAAGTGGCGAAAGTTGTGCAATTAATGGCGTACTACCAACTATTATTACGCAAGTAGCAAGTTATGAAGTTGCAGAAGTACTTCGTTACCTATCTGGGGAAGGCTTTTCAAAGAAACTAATCACTATTGATACGTGGCATATCGATTATAAAGCGATGAACGTCGATATATTGAAAGATCACGCGTGTGAGGTATGTGCGAATCAACACTACTCACTCTTAGAAACGAAACACCAGCAGCATATTGAAAGCTTATGTGGACGTACATATCTCTTTAGATATCAGCCAAGTATATTTGAACACGCACACCACCTTCCCTGTGAAATTGTGAAATCCACTTCTTTCGCAAAATTAATTAAAGATGACGATTATGAAATTACCTTATTTAAAGATGGACGTATGAATGTTTATGGCATCGAAGATGATAAAGAAGCAATTAAGTTGTATCATTCTTATTTAAAAGCGCTAAAATAAAAATACACATAGGTTTATACAAGCAATTCATAGTAAATTTTATTATAATAAATTTACTATGAATTTTTAATTTCACAAATAATGCTTTTAATAAAAGGAGTTCTTGAATATAAATGGAACAATTAATCACTGATTTTATAAGTAAGTGGGGTTATACAGCAATCTTTATTCTCATCTTATTAGAGAATGTTTTACCTGTTGTCCCTTCTGAAATAATTCTTACCTTTGCTGGTTTAATGTCAGTAAAGTCGGGTTTATCAATACCTATTTTATTCCTTATATCAACAATCGCATTATTTATGCCGTTTAATTAACGAAGAAAGTATTTATCGTTTTGTAGATAAACATGGTAAATGGTTTAAACTTAAAGGTAAAGATGTAAGGCGCGCAAATGACTGGTTTAAGCGTTATGGTGCATGGGCAGTATTACTATGTCGCTTTATTCCAGTATTACGTGTATTAATCACAATTCCTGCAGGTATCAATAAAATGAATGTCGTTACGTTCGCAGTATTATCATTACTAGGTACTACAATTTGGAACTTCGCCCTAATCCTATTAGGCCGTATGCTAAGTGGTAGTTTCGATGCCCTAATGGCTGGTTTACACACTTATTCATATATTATGTATGTCATTATTATTCTTGCAGTACTTTACTTACTTTATAGAATATTCTTTAAAAACAGAAACCGAGTTAAATAACAGTTAAGGGAGTGGGACAGAAATAATATTTCCAAAATTTATTTCGTTGTCCCACCCCGGCAAGGTTGACTAGAATTAAAAAAAGCTTGTTACAAGTGCATTTTTAAATCAGTCAACTACTGCCAATATATATTTGTAGCCT
>NZ_KV801114.1:0-39646 GCF_001810405.1 Staphylococcus sp. HMSC069D12 | reverse complement strand
CTACTGCCAATATATATTTGTAGCCTGAGTCATTAAATTATGTCCCAGGCTTTTATCTTACATATATTTAAACTTTAAGAATTAATTCTGACATTTTAAGCATCACCATTGAAAAAGTGGTGCTTTTTAAAGATAATTAATGTAAGCGATTTTATGACATATCTACCCATATGAATATCAATTCCAAACAGGAGTGAAATTAGATGACACAAACGACTGAAAGTGAATTACGAGAGAAATATTTAGATTTATTATCACAACAATTTGATAGTCCTGAGAAGTTAGCAACTGAAATTGTCAATTTAGAGTCTATTCTAGAATTACCAAAAGGTACTGAACACTTCGTCAGTGACCTTCATGGTGAATACGAATCGTTCCAACATGTATTGCGTAATGGATCAGGTAATGTCCGTTCAAAAATAAACGACCTTTATGCAAAGACATTATCCCAAAAAGAAATCGATGACTTAGCTGCCCTCGTCTATTACCCCGAAGAAAAATTAAAACTTGTGAAAAATAACTTCGATTCAAAGGGAAAATTGAATGTTTGGTATATTACTACAATTGAACAATTAATTGATTTAATTACTTATTGTTCATCAAAATATACACGCTCAAAATTACGTAAAGCGTTACCGAAAGAATATACATATATCGTTGAAGAGCTACTTTATAAGAATAATGAATTCAACAATAAAAAATCATATTATGAAACACTAGTAAATCAAATTATCGAGTTAGAACAATCTGACGACTTAATTATTGGTTTATCTTATAGTATCCAACGTCTAGTAGTTGATCATCTCCATGTAGTTGGTGATATTTACGACCGTGGTCCTCAACCAGATAAGATTATGGACACGTTAATCAATTATCACTCTGTTGATATTCAATGGGGAAACCACGATGTCTTATGGATAGGTGCATATGCTGGTTCTAAAGTATGTTTAGCCAACCTACTTCGAATATGTGCACGATACGATAATTTAGATATTATTGAAGATGCTTATGGAATTAATTTACGTCCGTTATTAACGCTTGCTGAAGAACATTATAGTGGTGATAATCCTGCATTTAAACCTAAGAAACGCCCTGATAAACCAGTTGGGCTATCTAAACTTGAAGAAAGCCAAATCACTAAGATTCATCAAGCCATTGCGATGATTCAATTCAAACTAGAAATGCCAATTATCAAACGTCGTCCTACCTTTGAAATGGAAGACCGTTTAGTCTTGGAAAAGGTCAACTATGATACGAATGAAATCACGATTTACGGTAAAACATATCCTTTAAAAGATACATGTTTCAGTACTGTGGACCCACAAGATCCTGGTAAATTATTACCTGAGGAAGAAGAAGTTATGAATAAACTGCTACTTTCTTTCCAACAATCTGAGAAATTGAAACGTCACATGTCGTTCTTGATGAAGAAAGGAAAACTTTACCTTCCATATAATGGCAATCTTCTTATTCATGGTTGTATCCCTGTTGATGAGAATGGAGAAATGGAATCATTCGAAATTGAAGGTAAACAACATAAAGGTCGTGACCTTTTAGACGTGTTTGAAAGACATGTGCGCTATGCATACGACTACAAAGAAATCACTGATGATCTATCAACAGATTTAGTGTGGTATTTATGGACTGGTAAATATAGTTCACTTTTCGGAAAAAGAGCGATGACAACATTTGAACGTTACTTTATTGAAGATAAGGCTTCTCATAAAGAACCTAAGAATCCATATTATTATTTAAGAGAAGATGTTGATATGATTCGCAAAATGTTAAAAGACTTCGGTCTCAATCCAGATGAAGGTCGAATTATCAATGGTCATACACCTGTTAAAGAAATAGATGGTGAAGACCCTATCAAAGCAGATGGTAAAATGTTAGTTATCGATGGTGGATTCTCAAAAGCATATCAAAAAACGACAGGTATTGCTGGTTATACATTACTTTACAATTCATTTGGCATGCAATTAGTCGCACATCAACATTTTGATTCAAGAGATAAAGTACTATCAGACGGTGCAGATGAATTATCAGTTCGTCGTGTTGTAGATGAAGAATTGCAACGCAAAAAAATCAGAGATACCAATGATGGTAAAGTACTTCAAGAACAAATCCGCATCTTAAAATTATTAATGCATGATAGATACTTAAATTAATACAAATATTTATGACACCATAAAATAAAGGGCAATTTCTATATATTCAAAATAGAAATTGCCCTTTTTAAATTTTATTTATTCTTAATAACAGATAGTAAAGCACACAAATAGGTAAGTAATTCTAAAATGGATTATGAAACATAGTTGCTAAGGCTCCTAAGGGAGCAGTGGCGTAAATGAACGTAAGTGTTCACACACTTACGTAAGTAGTTCTAATGATTAAAATCAAAGAACTACTTTACAATCCTCTAATTAAACACAACTTAAACTATTTTCAATACACATTTCTTAAGATGCCGTATGTGCCTTGATCATATTGTGGTATAGGTTTAGTACTTTTATTAAATGAGACAACACTATTATCATCAACGTGATAAATAATCATATCATGATCAGTAATCGTGTCGTATTCCTCTGCAAGTACCTCCACAATATTCTTATTACTTATCGTATTATCAAACCATCTTGGACTGTGTGATTCATCAAATAAAATATGATTGCGTAATGGACCATTTAAGTTATTACGTGCCTGTTCATCAGTAAATGACACTGGCATCATACTTACATTATTCAATCCAAACTCCGGTACCAATTCATTAAACGCTAAACTATTAAAAATAAACGACTTAGTCATTAATAGACATTTATTATAACGAATTAAATCCGCATATATTCGATCACTACTTGATAATAAATTCCCCTTAAACACTTCAAAACCAAGTTCTTCTGCCTTCTCCGACGTATTCTCAAACAAATTAAATACCATAATAGGAATATCATGTTCATGCAATTTCATACCTAGATGGAATGAAAATTCACTCTCTCCTACTATAATAACGCCTGGTGGTTCTGTACTCGCAAGTCCAAGCAACTTACTCAATGGCGTAAAGCTAAAGCCATAAATGACAACTGTAATAAACACTAGTCCAAACGTCACTGGCGTGATATAACTTGCCATTTTCACATGATCATCCATGAATAATCCTCCAAAGAATTGTGCCACAGTTAAAACAACAATCCCTCGAGGTGCCATCATTGCAACAATAGCGCGTTCTCTTTTCGTGATCTCTGTACCTATTGTTGATAATAAAACAGAGATTGGACGTACCAATACAATCATTGCAATCGCAAAAATCACTAATTGCCATGACAAGACATCCATCAATACAGATGACGTTAATGACGAAGTGATTAATATAAAGACGGTAGATACAAGAATAGATGATGCATTTTCAATGAAATGATCTGACTCCTTGTAAATTAAATCATGTCTCTTATAACGTGCCATCATTAAGCCGAAAATAGTAACGGCTAATAATCCTGATTCTTGTAATATTTGGTCACAAATACTAAAGACTAATAAAATAAAGACCAACTGAATGGAAGGCATCAAATTTTGCGGAATAAAATCACGTTGAATTAACCAATTGAAAACGAATGATGCTCCGAAGCCAATAATGGCTGTTATAATCATTTTCAAAATAAAGATGAGAATAACTTGGACACCAAAACCTTGCTCAAATATTTGATAAATATAAAACGCTGTTAATGCGAGTATCGGTCCTATTGGATCTAATATGATACTTTCCCATCTTAAAATAGAGTCAACACTCTTACGCACCTTTGCTTGCTTAAGAAGTGGCTGAATGACGGTTGGACCTGTAATTAAGAATAATCCGCCCATCACAACCGCAACAGAGATTGGAAAATCTAAAATTTTATTTAATGCAATCGCACCGAGCACCCATGATATAGCTGCGCCAACGGTAATAATTCGAATGACCGCTTTAGAAATGCCTCTTAATTCACGAAAGTCTAAATTACTACTTCCTTCGAATAAAATGACAGCTACAGCTAAAGACACAATTGGACTAAATACTTCGGCTCCCAATGTTTCTTGAGGGTTAACTAGTCCCAATATTGGTCCAATCAATAAGCCCACAATCGACATAACTACAATTGATGGCCATTTAATCTGTGTCGCTAACCATTGACTAAATATGCCTAATGCTAAAAATAAGACAATGATTAACATGACAGGTAAATCTAATGACATACCTACACCTTCCTCAATAAGATTCAATTTTTTTAATACTGTGTAATACTATCAAACTTTGATTAAGCCTGCATTATTATTTTATAAACAACCTGTTAATGCCTTTTTCGGACACACGATGTTCACTTCGAGTAAACTTTCCTATTTATTTCTAGTATCTTTTCATCTAAAATAGGTAATTGCGTTTAAATATATGAATTTAGAAATGATTTGAAAGGAAATTTTAATTGTGCAACTTTTTAAAGAGAGTATCATGGTAGCTTTCGCATTTGTTGGTGTTGTCGTTGGTGCTGGTTTTGCTACTGGTCAAGAAATATTTCAGTTCTTCACAAGTAACGGTATCTATAGCATCTCTGGCATTATTGTTACCGGTTTGATTATAACGCTAGCAGGCGTGTTCGTATTAAACGCTGGCTTTGTCATTCAATCTCATAACCATTCTGAGTCTATTCGATATTATTTACATTCAATCATTGCACGTATCTTTGATATTATCTTAACTTTATTCTTATTCTCCTTAGCGATGATTATGACTGCGGGTGGTGCGTCAACTATACATGAAAGTTTCGGATTACCTTATTGGTTGAGTTCATTAATTCTAGTGTTAGTCATTCTTATGACGCTATTTCTTAAATTTGAACGTCTGATTACGATATTAGGTATGGTTACACCGTTCTTAGTCATTGTTGTTTCTATTATAGCTATCTATTATTTTATAACAGGGGATTTAAACTTTAGTGCGGCCAATCATTTCAATAAGGAGCATCAATCTCTATCACTTGGTTGGTGGTTTGATGGGTTAAATTATGCAAGTCTACAAATTGCAGCCGCATTTAGTTTTTTAAGTGTTATGGGCGGTCGCATGCAGCATCGTCAGTCTGGCTTATGGGGTGGCCTAATTGGTGGCATCATTATCACATTATTGTTATTAATGATTAATTTTGGCCTTGTTACAGAATTTGAAGATATTCAATCTGTCGCATTGCCGACCCTATTACTCGCAAGTCACATTTCACCATTATTAGGCACAGTGATGTCGATTATAATGGTTCTTGTTATCTATAATACGATTGTAGGTCTTATGTATGCATTTGCTTCCAGATTTACAGAGCCATTTTCCAAAGGGTACTTTGTACTCATCATTATAATGGCTATCATCACGTTTATATGTACATTTATCGGTTTCATTTCTTTAATTGGAAAAGTCTTCCCAGTCATGGGATTATTTGGCTTCATACTCCTTATCCCAATTTTATACCAAGGGTTTAAACACTTAATATTCTCTAAATAATTTAGGAATACACTAAAATGGACCCAAAGATGCGAACCATACATCTTTGAGTCCTTTTCCATTATGAATTCAGTATTTCTTGACCTTTCTGTAATCCAGCCTGTGTAATTTCATGACTATTGACCCATACTTCTGTAACCTGTGCACCCAGTTGCTTAAATAAATTAATAACATGTTCACTTTGTTCAATAGATACGATTGGATCATTCTTTCCCATTGATAATAGAACGTCTACATCACTCATATCTTTGCTTGTTGAAGCGTCTATTGGATAAAGTGGCGCAAATAGTAATGCTTTTTTAAACGGTGCTTTGTCACGTAACATTAAGTTAATCGCAATATTTGATCCATTAGAGAAACCAACTAAAGCCGTTCTATTCAAATTAAATTGATACTGTTCAGCCGCTTCATAAATAAAATCTAGCAGCCGTTGACCTCGATATTCTAAATCTTCCTCATCGTATACACCTTTAGCAAGACGTTTGAAATAACGATTCATACCATTCTCATTGACTTCTCCACGAATACTTAACAAGTTATAGTTAGGATTTAAAGCTGTTCCAAGTGGAATAAGATCTGTTTCATCCCCACCAGTACCATGTAACAAAATTAACGTAGGTGAGTTATCCTTACCTGGTCTATAAATATGTTCCATTTGTGTCACCTCTCCTTAGTACTCTTTTAATTTTAATGGCATTAAATGACCTTCTATTTCATATCTTCTTCCCTCGTAAAATGGAGGTAATTGTAGTTGTTTACCTAAATCATTTACATCTTCATCAATCGTGAAGCCAGGTCCAGCAGTCGCAAATTCAAATATTAAATTGCCAGGTTCTTTCATGTAAATCGCATGAAAATAGAATCGTTCTTTCACATCTGTTACATGCAAGCCTTTATTAAGAAGATAATCACGCCATTGTACATGTACCTCGTCATTTGGTACTGACCATGCAATATGATGGAAGATGCCACCACCCCAACGTACAGGTTGTGGGTTTACAAACTTTTTCACAATAATTTGATGATGCACGCTACCACTCGTTTGATAGTGCACATTGTCATCTGTTTCTTGAATATATTCTAACCCTAAATCATTTCGCAACAATGCTTCCGTAGCTCGAGGATTAGCTGATAGCATTGTTACGCCATGAAATCCTATGATGTCATTGTTAACACATTCGTCATCACTCTCAACCATCGCTAGTGTTAATCCGTGAATGTCCTCAAATTCTAACGTTGCTCGATTGAATGATTCAGTTTGACGTGTTTGAATCCCATTCGCATTCAATTTCATTTCCCAATGTGACATGCTATCTTTCGGTATTCTAAACGCTAATCGTCCAACCTGACCTGAACCGATACGACCTCTATATTGATTTGGCCAATTAAAGAAAGTAAGTACCATATCATGTTGCGCTCTGTCATTTGAGAAATATAAGTGATATGTTTTTGTATCATCATAATTTACTGTCTGTTTAATCAAAGTTAAATTTAATACATTTGTATATAAATCATATGTTTCTTGAGCATCTCCTACAATCGCTGAAATATGATGAATATGTGTAATTGGTTCCATAATTCAATACCCCCCTATTTATAACTTTTTCCAGTTGTATCAAACGGACGAACTTGCGCTTCAATCGCTTCTCTTTGTTCCTCCAAAAATGGTGGAAGTGATAATTTCTCTCCTAGCGTTTCATAGGGTTCATCACCCATAAAACCAGGTCCATCAGTTGAAATTTCTAACAAAATATGACCGATTCTTGCATACAATGCTTCAAAATAAAAACGGTCAACTAAACCAGAGTTTGGTATGCCTAGTTCTTGATATTTCTGTATCCAGTGTTCAATAGCCTCATGATCTTTCACTCTAAACGATGCATGATGGACTTCACCATATCCTTGTACAGCAACTGGTCTCTCTGAATCCTTTCTTAAAATAACTTGACCACCATTGCCACCTTCACCGACTTCAAGCAATGCTACATCTTCTTCATTCATAATTGTTCGCATTCCATATATATTTTCCAACAATTGTTTGAAATTCTCGAAGTAACTAACCGTAATTTCGATTTGTCCTAAGCCATAAATTGCTTTATCCTCTGGAACCGGACCATTCTTCCATGATTTACCTGGTGAGACACCGCTATTGCCTTCATCAGATACTAATTGATAGTCTTGTCCATCCTCCTCTTGAAAAGGCAATACCTTCTTACCTAGCACATCTTGAATACCATCATGTTTTATACCAAATGCATCAAAACGCTTCATATAGTATGTCAATGCTTCATCACTCGGAACACGAAACGATGGTTTAGTAATCGAATTGGTACCTTTACGTCCTTGAGGAATTCCAGGAAAATCAAAGAATGTCATATCTGTACCAGCTGTCCCCTCATCATCTGCAAAAAATGTATGATACGTTTGAATATCATCCTGGTTTACTGTTTTTTTAACTAGTCTCATACCTAGTACTTCGGTAAAAAATTTATAGTTACGTTCAGCATCATCTGTAATTGCAGTTACATGATGAATACCTAATAAATCATGTTTAGCCATATTAAAAACCTCCATTTATTTCGATTTCGAGATAATTTTCGTTATAAATAAAAGTGCACGATTTACACTTCAGTAGATTGTGCACTTAATTTTTTGAATGCTTGCTGAATCGTTATCAATTCTTCATCTGATAGAACTGAAAATGCTTGTTCTAACGTTGTGGCATGTTGTGGAAATATATCTGACATAAATTGTTGACCTTTGTCAGTAAGTGTGGCGTTATATACACGCTTATCTGATGGATCTTTATCACGTGTAATCCAACCTTTGTCTTCTAATTGGCTCACAACGTATGAAATACTACTACTCGCGATGAGCACCCTATCTCTAATACGTTGAATAGGTTGTGGACCTTTACTATAGAGTAATTCTAACACTGCAAATTCCGTCACGTTGAGCCCGTAATTCTTTACATCTTGTTGCACGATTTTTTCTAATGTATCTAATGCTCTATTTAGACCAATAAATGCTTTTAATGAATGTTCTGTGCGATCCATTTACTCACCACCTTTAATTTATTTCTATTTCGAGATAAATTGTACATGCGTTTCAATTAATCGTCAATATGTTAGCTCTATTATAATTTCAATATCTATTTATTTCTATCTTTTTTCAAAATGAAATAAGCATGGAAACGGTTGTTACAGGGAATACAAACATTGGAGGTGTCTCAAATGACCAATCAATTATTTATAAATAATGAATTTGTAGAGAGTAAATCTAGCGACACGATGGAAGTCATCAATCCTGCTACAGGAGAAACATTTGATACCATTACTTTCGCAACTGAGGAAGAAGTTAACGAGGCAATCGAAAAATCTAAACATGCACAACTTGAATGGGAAAAAGTACCAGCACCAACACGTGCAGAGCATGTAAAATTATTAATTCCTTTATTAGAGCAAAACAAAGATGAACTTGCCAAATTGTATGTTAAAGAACAAGGTAAAACATTAGCGCAAGCTGAAGGTGAAATCGATAAAGCTGTGCAATTTATTGATTATATGACAAGTTTAAGTATGCGTAATAAAGGCGAAGTACTACAAAATAGTGTATCGAATGAAATGATTCAATTAATTAAAAAGCCAATTGGTGTAACTGCAGGTATCGTGCCATGGAATGCACCAATTATGGTCTTAATGCGTAAAGTGATTCCAGCACTTGTAACGGGATGCTCAATCGTCATTAAGCCAAGTGAAGAAACAACATTATTAACGTTAAGATTGGCTGAGCTATTCCGTGCTTCAACAATTCCAGCCGGTCTAATTCAAATTGTACCAGGCACTGGAGAAGCTGTGGGTACACAGCTTGCCACACATAAAGATGTACAACTCATTTCTTTAACAGGAAGTATGCGTGCTGGTAAAGCAGTTTATAAGAATGCAGCAGATACAGTAAAAAAAGTGAATCTTGAATTAGGTGGTAACGCACCTGTCTTAGTTACACCTCATGCTAACCTGGACAAAGCGGTGGACTACATTGTCAAAACAAGAATTAATAATGCTGGTCAAGTATGTACTTGCCCAGAGCGTATATTTGTTCACGAAGATGTTCATGATGACTTTGTAAACAAGGCTAAACAACGTATGAGCGACTTACAAGTCGGTGACCCATTAGACGATAACACTGATTATGGTGCTATTATCAATCAAACACAATTGGACAGTATTGATGATAAAGTGCAAGAAGCCGTTAAGAATGGTGCAGACTTAGTTTTAGGTGGCCATAAATTAGATCGCGCTGGTTTCTTCTATGAACCTACAATTCTTGATAATGTTAAAAAAGATGACAGTGCCTTTAAAGAGGAAATTTTTGGTCCTGTTCTAGCAATTACAACTTATAATGATTTCGATGAAGCAATTGATTACGCAAACGATACAAATGCAGGTTTATCTTCTTATATCTTTTCAGAGAATTTAAAAGAAGTGATGGAAGCTACAGAACGTTTAAAATTCGGTGAAGTTTACGCTAATTGCGAAGCAGAAGAAGTTGTTAATGGTTACCATGCTGGTTGGAGAGAATCAGGTTTAGGTGGTGCAGATGGTATTCATGGTTTCGAAGAATACTACAATACAACGGTGAGCTATATTAGATATGAATAAATAGGTATAAAATATCCCCATCTCCTAATGAAAGGATTGGGGATATTTTTTATTGATTCAACGCTTTATCCAACGCTTTAATATTCTTTTTCATGATTGATTGGAAAGTTAAGTCTTTGTCGTTAACTTGTTCTTTAGATAGAACAGACAAATTATTAAAACTTACTGGTTCTGCATTGGTTTCATCACGAATAACATCAGTTATCTTTGAAGTGATATTTTGTTCGTAAAGGATATAAGGTTGCTTCGATAGATTGATTTGTTTAATAAGCGCAAGAATATCCTTTTGACTAGGCTCTTCGTTATTCATACCACTGACACCCTCTTGTTGAAGGTGATAGCGCTCTGCTAAATAACCTAATGAATCATGAGAGATAGTTACTTTTTGTCTTTTAGGATTTTTAGTAATTGTTTTCAAATTATTGTCTAAATCTGTTAAATCCTGATTTAATTTCTTAAAATTTTGTTCATAATATGCTTTGTGTTGAGGATCCCTTTTAACTAAATCATTTTTTATTTTTTCTGCAAAATGCTTGTCTAAGACCGGGTCAAGCCAAACATGTGGGTCGTGACTTTCCTCTTCATGACTATGATGGTGGTCGTGATCTTCATGATCATGGTCTTCTTCAAGCAATGTATGATGATTTAAATCAGCTGCAACTGCTAATTTCATATCATCGTTGGTCATTGATTGCGTAATCGTCTTTGCCACTGGATCTAAGTCGTCACTTGAATATATAAATAAATCACTTTTAGCAATATTAATCATATCTCTTTGAGTTGGTTCATATGTATGGGTGTCTGCACCTGGAGGATAAATCGTATCCACATTGACATATTTGCCACCTATTTGTTTGGTAAAACTTTCAAATGCAAATACTGTAGTATAGATATTTATTTTATTATTAGTTGAAACATCTTTCTTTTTCGCATCCGAATATTGCCCTGTGCTACAAGCTGATAAAGCAATACTAATGCACAGGACGATAATGAGATAGCCAATCCTCTTCACACAGAACCCTCCAAAGCGTAATAAATTCGTTTTTAACTATATCTTTAATAATGTAATAATGCAATATCTATGTTTATTATATTATTTAGGATAAAATATTTAATTATAAAATGTTTTAGATTTCTTCAAAAGTGATAGATAGTAATATGACATTATTAAAGGAGTGACGTTTTATGACACAAGAAATTAAACAAGGACATCAACAATTTTATGTTGGCGAAGATGAACAAAATGCTCAAGCTGTCATTACGTTTAAACAAGTAGATAATAATGAAATCGACATTGACCATACTGGTGTCGCTGATGAATTAGGTGGACAAGGTCTAGGAAAACAATTAGTTGAAGCTGTCGTTAATTATGCACGTGAAAATAACTTAAAAATCATCGCATCTTGTCCATTTGCGAAAGACGTTCTAGAGAAAAATGATGATTATCAAGATGTTTATTTAGGATAATCTATTTCATAATCGTTGTCATACAATTTGAAGTTAACTGAAATGTTTCACAGAATTAGCTTTTAGGCTAGGATGAGGTTTTTAATCACCTTTATTACATTAGTCTAAAAGCTTTTTTGTATGCTTTTAAAGTTTTAAAGCAACTGTCTTGATTAATTTAACGATTAGTAGTATATTTATTATACTTAATATAAATAATAAATAAAGATGACTTATTCATCTTAGGAGGCACTACATTATGAATGAATTTCACACTACTGAAGCAACACAAGTTACTAATATTACATTAAACGTTGAAGACTTAAATAAAATGACAAACTTCTATAAAAATATACTAGGATTTTCAATTAAAGAACAAGACTACAATCATGTCATCTTTAATGTTGGTGCTAATGGTCATACATTAACACTACAATATTTAGAAGATGGCCGCCGACCTGGATTTAGAGAAGCTGGTTTATTCCATATCGCTTATTTACTTCCAACACGCACAGATTTAGCAAACTTTTTATTCCATGCTAGTCGTTTGAATGTACCTGTAGGTGGTGGTGATCACCTTGTAAGTGAAGCGTTATACTTTAATGATCCAGAAGGTAACGGCATTGAAGTATATCAAGATCGTCCATCTGAAGATTGGCAATGGGATGGTAATTTTGTAAAAATGGATACACTTGCAGTAGATGCGGACGATTTAATTGCACAACGTACTGAAGAAGGTTGGAACGGTTGGCCAGCAGATGGCAAAATTGGACATTTACATCTTAAAACACACGATATCGGGCAAGCACGTGACTTTTATGTGGAACAAATAGGTTTAGAACACATTTCTAATTTCCCACAAGCTTTGTTCATGTCTACTCAAAAATACCATCATCATATCGCTACTAATGTATGGCAATCTAACCAAGCTAGAACAGATAACGAGACTACTTATGGCTTAGTTCATTTCGATATATATAAACCAAATGCTAAAGAAGAACATATTACATCTCCTGAAGGCTTTGATATTACAGTTCACAGTGATACAAGTGTCGTTCCAGGATAGAATGATTAATATTTGGCATCGTTTATAAAACATGTCATTTTAAATAGATTGGGGGCGGGACAGAAATAATATTTTTCCAAAATTTATTTCTGTCCCGCCCCAATAACAAGTTTGTCTTGGATTAAAAAGAAGCTTGCTACAAGTGTATTTTTAATTCAGTCAACTACTGCCAATATATATTTGTAGCCTGAGACATTGATTTATGTCCCAGGCTTAATCTTAAATTTTTATTCCTCGACAAGTTTTCTATATTTTCTTACTGTATCAAAGTCACTATCTTTTGTTTTTTCATAGCCATGATGCCCATAAATATCTGTAAGTATTTTCTTACCTTTTTCAGATTTACTAATATCTAAAAAAGCATTACTGATTTTAGTTTTCCACTGTTTACTCATATCACCACGCACAGAAATCGTATCATTTGGTATCTTATCCGTGCGATAAATCGCTTTAGTGTCTTTATATATTTTGGGATAATTTTGCTTTAAATCAGCACGTGCATCTTGATATGTAGCTACAGCATCCACATCACCGTTTAACAAGGCTATCAATGCTTGATCATGCCCTTTAATTTGAGCAATTTTGATATCACTCTGATTAACGTTAACTTTTTTAAGCTTGCCATTGGATAAATATATCCCGAAGTAGATTCTGGGTCTTGTAAGCCTACTTTAGCCCCTTTTAAATCTTTTAACTTATGTAAATGACTGTCTTTACGAACTACGATTTGTGAGCGATAATAATCGACTAATTTATTAGTTGTATTACCTTTATCATCTACTAAATAGCCTTTGGATTTCAACAGTACATCTGCAACACCTTTATCATGTGCGATGGTATAAGACACTGGTGAAATAAATGCAACATCCACTTTCTTTGATCTTAAAGCTTCTACCATTGCATTATAGTTAGTTGCCACATGTACTTTAACTGGAAGGCCTAATTCCTTTGACAACTGTTGCTGTAACGGTTTCACTTTAGCGTTCAACGTTTTTGAATTTTGGGATGGTACAAATCCTACTTTTAATTCTTTTGGTTCATGGTCATTCGAATGTTTCTCATCATGTTTAGAACAACCACTCAGGGTGAGTACTAATATTATAAAACTAATTAATAGTACTTGTAATTTTTTCATCATTTTTCCCTTTGCAAAATATAGATTTTAAAGACTTAAATTGTATTATAACTTATTTAATTTAAAAAAGTCTCAATCTATCAATTTCTAAATAAAACTTCTACAATATGTAATTTGTAACTATATCATATGCGCTTATCTTTTAAACTCATAAAAAGAGCTATCTGCAAAGTCTCGGCTTTGCAGATAGCTCACATTCAATTTAAATGATATTCATTTTTTATTTATAAACTAACTATCTTAGTATAATCCTTTTGTTTGATTGCTAGTATCAATGAAGATATTTTTAACTTGTTGATAGTTTTTAATAGCGTCTTTATAAATTTCACGACCGATACCAGATTTTTTATATCCACCGAATGGCGCACCAGCTGGGAATTGGTTATAAGTGTTAATCCAAATACGACCAGTTCTCATTGCTTTAGCAACATTTAATGCACGGTTAATATTAGTAGTAAAGATACCACCAGCTAAGCCGTATTCTGAATCATTCGCAATTTTAATTGCTTCAGCTTCATCTTCAAATTTTTCTACTACTACAACTGGTCCGAAAATTTCTTCTTGTGCTAATTGATGACTATTATCTTTAATTTCGATGATTGTAGGCTCGAAGAAGTATCCTTTGTCACGTCCATTATCTGTTAAGCGATGACCACCTGTTAAGATATTAGCATTTGAATCTTCTTCAGCAATTTTTACGTAGCTTTCAATTTTTTCAAGTTGTTCTGGGCCAGTTTGAGCACTCATTTTAACGTCTTCATCAAATGGGTCGCCCACTTTGATATTTTCGAAAGCTTCTTTTAATTTAGGCATTACTTTATCATAGATTGAAGATTGTACTAATAAACGTGAACCAGCACTACATACTTCACCTTGGTTGAATAAAATACCTAATTGTGCACCTTCAACAACTTGATCTAAGTTTGCATCGTCAAAGATGATATTAGCACTTTTACCACCTAGTTCTAATGTAGTTGGAACGATACGTTCAGCACCTGCTTTCGCAACGCCGTAACCAACGTCTGTTGATCCTGTAAATGATAATTTGTTTACACCTTCATGATTGAAGATTGCATCACCTGATTCTGAACCTTTACCAGTTAATACATTTACGACACCTTTAGGTAATACTTCTTGGAAGATCTTCGCAAGTTCAATTAATGATAATGGTGTAGAAGAAGATGGTTGAATTACAATTGTATTACCCGCAGCTAATGCTGGTGCTAATTTCCATGACGCTAATAAAATTGGGAAGTTCCATGCAACTACAGCACCAACAACACCTACTGGTTCATTGACAACTAAACTCATTGTATTCTCATCAATTTCATTGACTGAACCTTCGTCTGTTGTTAATACACTCGCAAAATATTTAAATTGATTTGCTGTTAATGGCACATCAATTGTTGACGTTTCTCGATATGGCTTGCCATTTTGTAACGATTCAATTGTCGCGAAGTGTTCCACTTTTTCATGAATTCGACGACTAATTTCTAATAAATAGTCCGCACGTTCTTCTTTAGATGTTTTACTCCAACTGTCAAAAGCATCTTGCGCAGCTTGTACTGCTTTATCAACATCAGATTTACTTGCTTTAGCTACTTTAGCTAAATCTTCACTATTCGCAGGATTAGTTACAGTTAATGTGTCTCCACTTTCGCTTGCTTGAAATTCACCGTTGATAAATAAACCGTATTGTTCCTCTATGAAATCTCTAACGTTTACTTTTGCCATTTTTCATCATCCCTTTATATAAATTTATGAAAAACCTTATGTGCGTTGTGTTTACATCGAAATGTAAGCGTTTACTTAAAACTACTATTATTTTACCTTATTTACATTTTTAAATATACTAACTTGCTTGTAATATTTTTCCGTGTATTAAGCTCTTTAAACATCATTAATTCTAGTTATAGAATCTATCACTTATAGATGAAAAAAAAGAGAGTATTCACTCTCTTTGATTATCCTATATTAAATCCATTCAATAACATCTTCGGCGGGTTGACGAACTTTATCTTTTGGTTCTTCTTTTCGATAACCAAATGCAACCATAACTGATGGTGCGAAATGTTCTGTATCGATAACATTTTCTTCAGCTAAGATTTCAGTAACTTTATCTAAATCAAATCCTTCCATAGGACATGAATCAATTCCCAATAATGCTGCAGTGGTCATCATGTTAGCTAATGCAATGTAAGTTTGTTTACTCGCCCAGTCTAATAATGTTCGCTCATTATCGTTAATATGGAAATTCGTTTGGAAATTATTAAATTTATCTTCAACTGCTGGAATCGTACTTTCTTCGTATTTTTTAATATCTCGAATTATATGTTGTACGTATTCTGAATCTGCAGTGACATTTTTGCGTGCAAGAATAATAACGAAACGACTTGCTGTATTTAATTGCTTTTGTGCTCCCCAACTATATGGTTTTAATTTTTCTTTTAAATCTTCATTCTCAATAACAACAAAACGCCAAGGTTCCAATCCTAGTGAACTAGGTGATAAACGACCTGTTTCTAATATTGTGTGGAAGTCTGAGTCACTGACTTTCTTTTTAGGATCAAATTCCTTTGTTGCATGTCTAAAATTAAAAGCATTGATTATTGTCTCTTGCATTGAACTCATGAAATATATCCTCCTTAGATAGTACTAATTTGATTATAAAGTACGTTTCCTTTAGCATAAAATTATACGCTTACAAAAGTTATCATAAAAAATAAATGAAAATTTACTATTTTTATGTTAATTTTTAACAATAGAAAAATAAATTTCGCATTTCCTATTGATTTGTGAATAAATTCACAATATAATATATTTGTAAGTTAATTAATAGAGATGTTTCAAATCATTATTCCAATTAATATTCACATTTCTATAGACAACTTAAGAAAACTTATTTATTAATTATAAATTCATACAAAATGAAGTGAGGTTATTAAAATGACAAAAATTATGTTTTATGGAACTCGTGATTACGAGAAAAATGACGCTTTAAACTGGGGTAAAGCGAACAATGTTGAAGTTGTTACAACTGAAGAAATTTTAAGTGAAGATACAGTTGATTTAGCTAAAGGTTTCGATGGTGTTACTACAATGCAATTTGGTAAATTAGCAGACTCTGTTTATCCTAAACTTGAAGAATATGGTATTAAACAAATTGCTCAACGTACTGCTGGTTTCGACATGTACGATTTAGAGTTAGCTAAAAAACATGACATTATCATTTCAAATGTACCTAGTTATTCACCAGAAACTATTGCTGAATATTCAGTTTCTATCGCTTTACAATTAGTTCGTCGCTTCCCTGAGATTGAAAAACGTGTTCAAGAACATAATTTCAAATGGGCTGCACCTATTATGTCTACCCCTGTTAAAAATATGACAGTAGCTATTATCGGTACAGGACGTATTGGTGCTGCAACTGGTAAAATTTATGCTGGTTTCGGAGCTAAAGTTGTAGGTTATGATGCATACCCTAACAATTCATTAGACTTCTTAGAATATAAAGATACAGTTGAAGAAGCAATTGCTGATGCTGATATCATTTCATTACATGTTCCAGCGAATAAAGAAAGTTTCCACTTATTTGATGCAGATATGTTCTCTAAAGTTAAAAAAGGCGCAGTATTAGTAAATGCAGCTCGTGGTGCTGTAATTGATACACCTGAATTAATTAAAGCTGTTAATGACGGTACATTATATGGTGCTGCTATTGATACTTATGAAAACGAAGCGTCATACTTTACTTATGATTGGACAGGTAAAGAGATCGAAGATGAAACGTTATTAGAATTAATTAAACATGAAAACATTTTGGTCACTCCACATATCGCATTCTTCTCTGATGAAGCTGTGAGAAATTTAGTTGAAGGCGGATTAAACGCAGCATTATCAGTTATTAATACTGGTAAATGTGAAACTCAATTAAACTAAGATATGTGTTTAATAAATAAAAAGGAGAATTCTCAAAATTGAGAGTTCTCCTTTTTTAAGCTATTTCAATACTTCTTGCTCGATAATCTGTAATACCCCTTGCTCATCATTACTTGGAGCAACTGCCTTGGCAACTTCAAATAGTGTTTCATCATGACTATTAGCCATTACATAACTGTGCTCGGCTAATTCAAGCATGTCCTTATCATTGTTAGCATCTCCAAATGCCATCAAATCAGAAGCAGACATATGCCACTCATCCAATAAACGTTGAAGTGCTTGCCCTTTTGTCATATTAGGCATAATAATATCAATACTATCATGTCCACTCGATACGAGTTTAATAGTATTGCTAAACTTTTCCTCTAAATCAGTATCAAGTGTTGAATGCGTATCTCGATTAATATTTAACGCAATCTTGACATATTCATCATCCGGTAATGGTTGAAAAGAATCAATTTCCTCCAACTGATGATAGTAGAAATGCGCATCTTCCTTAAATGCTTCACTCGTGTCTTTCAATATATAGGCACTCTTTAATCCGCAAACAATAAATTCTTTAATGTTTCTATCAATATTTAAATAATCAACAACTTCTTTGTAGTCTGTTTGATTGAAGCTACGATAATTATATAAATCTTTACCTCTGTAAATAACTGCACCATTTTCAGAAATAAAGAACATATCTCTTTCTCCGAATATAGATTGTAATTTAGCAA
The DNA here is from genome assembly GCF_001810405.1 of Staphylococcus sp. HMSC069D12. NCBI lineage: Bacteria > Bacillati > Bacillota > Bacilli > Caryophanales > Staphylococcaceae > Staphylococcus > Staphylococcus sp. HMSC069D12. The sequence goes on along the minus strand of NZ_KV801114.1, from coordinate 21,162 downwards.
ATTGATTTCCACTTGCAGCAATGAATTCTATATTGCGTTCTTTCAATGCTTTAAATATCTTCTCAAAACGGTCTTTATCATAATTCTTTTTAGAATCTAAAAATGTACCATCCATATCTACTGCAATAGCTTTAACCATGTGCAATCCCCCTAGTCCGTTGTATTCACATTTATTATATATATCATCTAATTAGGGTTGAAGTTCACACTAACATGATGAAACTATATTCACATTCTGAAATTAAATACAATTAATAAAAATAGCATGATTATTTCTAATGCTAAATTTAAAGGAGTGACACAAGATCTACATTGGATGTCTTGTATCACTCCTAATGACTTAGCATTTATGTTTTATGTAACGATTGGTGTTTTTTATTTATTTAACTTGTTTCGCCACAAAGATTTTACGTTTTTCCCAAACACCGGTTTGCTCATTGTAATCATCACATGTGATTAATGTTAATTGATTCTTTTCACCTTTGTGTTCGTCTAATACTTCAACTTCGTCTGGATTAACATCACGTATACTAGTCATTTTATATTCGCGTGTTTCTTTTCCTATCTTGAAGTATACTTTGCTACCTTTTTTAGCTGCTTTTAAGTTTGTGAATTGGTAATGTGGTCTATCGGTAAATGTATGACCTGCGATTGATATATTTTGATCGCTTAGCGATTCATCTTTCTCAGCGAAACTTACACCACGATTTAACTGTTCTGGTGTCGCTGGTCCAGGATACACGGGTTCTTTAATCTCTGCATCTGGCACTGATATATACCCTGCCATTTTAGTTTTATCCTTAGGAATGGTTGGTGTTTGTTTATTGCTAGACTTATCCTGTTTATCATATTGTTCTATTTTGTTGTCGTTATCTTTTTCATGTAAATAATTATCGATATGTGGTTTAGCAAATAGATACACTGCTACTAAGATGAGTATGACGCCAAGTATCGTCATCAATCGATTAATCCAATTCTTCATTATGTGTTACTCCTTTAACGTGACTTTCTTAGGTCATAGTATATCATGTTTATTTCGTAAGTTTAATTTAATTTATCGTGTCATATATAATTACATATAGTTGCAACAATTGAAATCTCGTTTTAAACTGATACAAACTTAGAAAAGTAGGTGCCATAATGATTAGAGAAGCAAAAATTGAAGATTTACCGGCAATACTATCAATCTATAATGATGCAATATTGCATACTACAGCTGTTTACACATACGATATTCAAACTTTAGATGAACGTAAAGCTTGGTTTGACATGAAGAATAAAGCAAATGAACCTATATTTGTATTTGAACAAGCTGGCAAGGCTGTTGGTTTTGCAACTTACGGTCAATTTAGAAACTGGCCGGCTTACTTATATTCTATTGAACATTCGATTTACGTAGATAAATCAAATCAAGGCAAAGGCATTGCTTCTCAATTATTACAACATCTTATTGAAGATGCCAGAACTAGAAATTATCGTACTATTGTAGCTGGTATCGATGCTTCCAATGATAGCAGCATCAAATTACATGAAAAGTTTAACTTCAAACATGCAGGTACCATTCAAAATGTTGGCTACAAATTTGATCGCTGGTTAGATCTTGCTTTTTACCAATATGATTTGCATGACAAATAAGAAAAGTAAGTGAGTCCCTTTTACTCACTTACTTTTCTTTTATCGTCTTTTTCAAAAAAGTCTTCCTTCTCATGAAAGAATTCTTTCTTAAATAAAGTTTCTATTTGTTTCCTCTTTTTCTCCGCAATTACAAAATCCACATAATAAAACAGGAATACAATAATCATACTTAGTGACATCGATTGTAATAAGAGATTCTCCCATGTTCCCTCAACTGTCCATAACTGTGTAATGGTTGTGTTAATCACGAATATAAAAAAGATGATACATAACCTTAGCATATCATCATCCCCTTTTCGGCTATTTTAAACGTATTAGTGAAATTTTGCAATAACTTTTTAAATTTTCTGATAAATATATGGAAGTAGAACATATCTGATATTTTCTCAAAGTTTATTTCGTTTTAACCCCAGCTTGCTTAGCTTGTAGAATTTCTTTATAAAATTCTCTTTGCTGGGGCCCCAAACCCCAGCTTGCTTAGCTTGTAGAATTTCTTTATGAATTTCTCTTTGCTGGGGCCCTGACTAGATTTGAAAATGCTTGATTCAAGTGCGTTTTCAAACCAGATAGCTACTGCCAAAATGATAAATTTGTCATAAGTATTAAAAAAGCCATTCTTAAATGTTATATTGACATTCAAGAATGGCTTCTAATTTCAATTATATTATGAAAAGCTATTAACTTCAGCTTCACCAAAGATTTTACGTTTAATTGCATCACCTGTTGGTGTACCTGCTAAACCACCAAGTCCTGTTTCTCTTAATTCAGCTGGTAAGCCACGTCCTACTTTATCCATAGCTTCAATAACTTCATCTACTGGAATTCTACTTTCAACACCAGCTAATGCTAAGTCTGCAGAAATTAATGCATTACCAGAACCAATTGCATTACGCATTACACATGGAATCTCTACTAAACCTGCTACTGGGTCACAAACTAGACCAAGTAAATTACTAATCGCTAATGCCATAGCGTGTCCAGATGCTTCCGGTTCGCCACCGAAGATTGATACTGCAGCTGCTGCTGCCATTGCTGAAGCTGAACCTACTTCTGCTTGGCAACCTCCTGTAGCACCTGCAACACTTGCATTGTTAGCAACAACGCGACCAAATAATGATGAAACGAATAAGAAATCAATCATTTGTTCTTCTGTAAGTTCATGTGTTTTTTCTAATTTAAATAATACGCCCGGAATCGTTCCGGAGGATCCAGCTGTTGGAGTTGCACAAATGATACCCATAGCTGCGTTTACTTCATTAGTAGCAACCGCACCTTTAACTGCTTCAACCATTTCATGTCCTGATAAGGCATGATTATTCTCGTTATATTTAGCAAGTTTAATGGCATCTTGACCAGTATAACCTGTTACACTTTTAACACCTTCGCCAGTTGATCCTTTAATTACGGCATCTCTCATGACGTCTAAATTTTGTTTCATTGTTTCTCTAACTTCGTCACGCGTCTTGCCTGAAAGTTCCATCTCTTCTTGAATCATAATATCTGCAAAAGACATTTTATTTTCGACTGCGTAGTCTATAGTTTCTCTAATTGAATCAAACATCTTTAATCCCCCTCTATTTAATATAGGATATATTTAAATGACTATATTTTTCTTTAATTTGATCTAACGTTGATTCAGATAATGCTTTGTTTAGTGGTAATACTGCTAAACTAAAATTATCGCCCGTTTGTGTCATTTCCTCTTTAATGTCTGCACCAAGTTCATTCACATCATTGATAAAGTGATTAACTTCTGATTTATTTGCCGCTCCATCCATTTCTAAGATAGGCAAACCATAGTTAAAATCAATGTCTAGTCCTTCTACACTGATGCGTTTTAATTTAATCGTACCGCCACCAATTGAGTTACCAATTACTTCAATGTGACGACCATTTCCTTCTGCAACAAGATACGCACAGTTAGGGTGCTCACCAATACTGTCGCCTTCTTCTTCAATAATATTTACTTCAATGTTTTGATCTTTAGCAATTGCTAATGAACTCTTAATACGACTATCGAATGTGCTATAGCCCATTGCACCACCAACGATAGCTAAATCTGTACCGTGTCCTTGATGAGTTTGAGCAAAGGATTCGTAATAATGAATTGTTAATTTATCTGGCTGCATACCACCTAATACTGCATAAGCAGCGTTTCCAATTTTAACTGCACCTGCTGTATGAGAACTTGAAGGTCCCATCATTACAGGGCCAATAATATCAAATGCACTTTGATAATCGTAGCTTTTTTTAGTAGCCATAATTAAACACTCTCCTTAGGTTGTTTCTGTTTACTAGGCAATTTTATGCTCATATTCATTAGGTTGAATTTTTTAATTAACGTACTGAAGATAAATGCTAATACCACACTTACAACTGCAACGACGATGATTGTAATTATTGATTTTGTAGCATCGTTAAATCCGAATAAGACGATTGCACCTGCAATTGGTGTTGCCATACCTTTAACACCGATTACGAGTCCGCTGAATGTAACAATACAAGCGTTTACAACACCGATAATTGCGTTCGTACCATATAATTGTAGAGGGTATTTTGCGATTAAATCGATTTGTGTTAATGGTTCAACAAATACTGCGAATGCTTTTGATTTACTTCCGCCAATATTAAGTCTGCTAAATAATACATAGTTAACAAATGATGAACCAGTACATGTTAAAGCACCGATAGCCATTGGTATACCAGTTAGTCCTAATAAGCTAGTTAATACCATTGAACTTAGTGGTGTCATACCCGTTACTGGAATTACTAATCCTAAAATAATTGCTAATGCGTATGGATTGCTGTCTCCTACTGATGTAACTGCACCACCGATTTGAGTTAATACAGCCATAACCCCTGGGCTAATAACTGTAGCTAAGCCAAATACAAGTGCTGGAGCAATTAAAATCACAGCAATTAAGTCCAACCCTTCTGGGACTTTTTTCTCGATAAATTTAATACCGAATGAAATAATATACGCTGCTATAAATGCTGGTAATAATTTAAAGTCGTGTAATACTAGTCCTATGATTACTGCAAAAACAGGTGAGATGCCCATTTTCAAGCCAGTTAAGATACCTACTGCAACACCTGCAAGACTTCCTGCCAAATCTCCTATTGTTTGTAAAAACTCGATATGGAATACGCCACCAATAGCGTAACTTAGGAATGCTTGTGGTAAGAAAGTTGCACAAGCAGCTCCTGATAAAGCTTGTAGTCCCTGTTTACCGTATGGCGCAAAGTTTAAGAATAGCGTCATAACGATAAGCACTAATACGAGTGTTCCTACTCCTAAAATGATATTCATTCCCCAAAACCTCTTTCTATTTATTTAACTACCATAGTCATACTACAACGTGAAGAAAACGATTTCAAGACATATTCAATGACAAAAAAATAAAATTGTGAAATAAATCACATTTAGAGACTTTTTGAGGTTAAAATATTTTTAGTTTTAAATTTTTTGAAAAGAAATAAATAATATGTGTTATTTTACACTAATAAAAACTGCTTTGTAAACCTTTTCAACAGCGTATTTATTATTTGAAATTTCGGGTAAATTGTATACATTTCTTTCTTGATATTTTCACTTTAACGTGACAACTAACCTTTACATAACAAAGTGCTCACATTTGAAATTGTTGCAAAATTAAAATGATTTAGTTTTTAACATAATAAACTGGAACAACCATTGCTGCTCCAGTTTATTATCATTCAATTAATCTTCAATTTTTAATAATGCTTCAGTTAATTGATGCGTATGACGGTAAATATCTTTATATACTTTATAATATGCTTCATATTGTGCGTGTCTTTTAGCGTCTGGTTCAAATGTTTGAGCAATATCTATAAACTTATCTACACAATCATCGAAACTTTCGAACCATTGCAGTCCATATGCTGCAATCATCGCAGCGCCCATACTAGGACCCTCTTCGTGTTTTAACTTTCTTATTGTAGCATTAAAGATATCTGCTTGCATCTGCAACCAAAATGAACTTTTTGCACCGCCACCAATTGAAGTAATATGCGTAATCTCTTTACCAGCTTCTCGCATTAATTGTATAGAGTCATATAAAGAGAAGGTAATACCCTCTAATACTGCTCTAGCAAAATCTGCCTTATTATGGCTACCACTAATACCAATAAAACTGCCTCTTATAAAAGCATCTCCATGTGGAGTACGTTCGCCTGATAAATAAGGTGCGAATAATAAGTGGTTAGAACCAATTGTTGAGATACTTGCTTGTTTAACGATATCGTCAAAGCTTTCATGTTCAAAGAACGTTTGTTTAAGCCAATTTAAACTGTAACCTGCTGCTAAGGTTACGCCCATAGCATAGAATGTTTGTGGAACGCTATGATCAAAGAAATGTATGTTGTTCTTGTATTCAGTGTAGCCTTCGCTTTCAACATTGAGTACGACACCTGATGTCCCGATACTACAAAGCGTATCGTTACCATTAATGATTCCTGCACCAATGGCACCACATGCGTTATCTCCACCACCAGCATAAACCTTTACAGGAGCTTTGAAACCAAGCTCTTGTTCTAATTCTGAACGAACTACTCCAACTTCCTCTGTTGAACGTACTAAAGGTGGATAAATATCTCCGATGCCTAATCGTTCACCTACATCTCTAGTCCAATCATGTGTTTTTGGACTTAATAGTAATGTGCTGGCTGCATCAGAATATTCCATGTGAATATGACCTGTTAAACAATAGCGTACGTAATCCTTAGGCAATACGAAGACACTTACTTGTTCCCAAAGTGATGGCTCATTTTGTTTCATCCAAAGCATTTTTGGAAGTGTGAATCCTTCAAGAATAGGATTGCCATTCAATCTTTCACCATATACTTCTTTGATTTGCGCACATTGTTCAGAGTTACGGGTATCATTCCATAGAATGGCATGACGTACAGGTTTATGTTCGCTATTCAATGGCACTAAACCATGCATTTGTCCTGAGAACGAGATCCCTTTGACAGTATAATTCGCCATTATAGGCACTTCATTAATATATTTAATACCTTTCTTAACCACTTTAAACCATTCTTCAGGATCTTGCTCACTATAACCGGCACGATCTTGTATCAACGTTAAAGGTTCACTCGTTGAAGCAATTACTTCTCCTTGTCTATTAACAGCTATTATTTTAACTGCACTCGTACCTAAGTCTATTCCTAATACTACATCTTCCATAACCATTCCACCTTGTCCATCATTATAAGAGGCGCTCATCTTACATATCATGTAAACAATTCAATATATATTTATTTTATATAATTTTAATATTAAATTCTATAACCTATATATTTATCATATCGATTTTAATGATAATTTCAATAGTAAACTATGATTTCAATTCTTTTCCCTTTATTCCTATTTAGAAAAAGGTGTTGGACAGAAATAACATTTTCTCAAAATTTATTTCGTTGTCCTACCCCGTCAAAGATGACTAGGTTTGAAAAAAGCTTTATTCAAGCGCATTTTCAAATCAGTCATCTACTGACAAAATAATAAAGTAGGCTGAGACATTTTATTTTGTCCCAGCCTCTCAAAAATATTATTTTGCTTTTACCAAACCATTATCTATTACCAACATCTTGACCGATTTCAACAGTTTGATCATTTTTATTATATATTGCACCTTGAACACTACCAAAGTTTGCGTCATTACGTTTTTCTTTAACACCATATCCCATACTCTTGAATGTATTGATATCTTCATCACTTGTCGCATTCTCATAATAAACTGTACCACCATCGTTATAAAAACGTGGTTTATCAATAGATTCTTGTAGGGAACCGTCACCTCTTAAATAGTCAATCAACACTTCATTTAAGGTGGTAGGAATTTTGTTTCCACCTGGTGTACCAATACCCATATAGAAATCCGGACCAACAACAATGGATGGTGATGTATAAGAACGTGGTGCTTTATGTTTTCCACCATAGTTTGGACTATTAGGATCACTTGAGAAGTTTGTTAAAGAGTTGTTCATATAGAAACCTTGTTTAACAAATTTACCTGAACCAAAGAAACTAGATAACGTATTTGTAGTACTAGCAAGCTTACCATTCTTATCAATGACAACAAAATGAGTTGTACTCGTCGTATCTAATGACGTATCAAAATCACTATTCATTTCATTACCGCCACTATTTACATTATTTAAATTGTCTAATAAATAATTTTCCGATAAGTGTGAGTCGTTATTCGCTTCCTGACCATTAACAATATCTCTATTTCGGTACATTACATCACGTGATTTAATAATGCCATTGATATAATCTGTTCTATCATTATTTGTATTGGCACTTTCATCAATTTTTAAACCTTGTAACATTAAAACCCCACCTAAAGGATTTGATGCAGAGTATATTGTATTATTTAAATATTTAGTTGATACTGGTTTCTTTTCTTCAGTTTTAAATGTTGAAAAGTCTTTCTCAACTAATTCACTATCGATTTGTTTAGATACACTCTTAGCAATATCCTTATAGAAATATTTAGGCCCCTTATCTCTAATACCTTTAAGTGTTTTAGCTAAAGCGGGCTGTTTAACTACATCGCCTTCACGTACTGTACGTTTCCCTTTGAAGAAAGATGAATTTCGATCGATATCAGAACCGTAGATTTTCAAACTACGCTCTAATTCTGAATCAACTTCGAAGCCATCTTCGGCTAATGGCACTACGTAACTAAAAATTTTCTTCTCATCCATTTTACCTTCTCGTTGATGCATATCATGCATACCTTGCACAAATCCAGGTGTACCAATTTCATCGCCTTTCTTATAATTATAAGAAGATAGCGTTTTATATTCGTACATCTTTGGTTCTTCGCCTTCATTACCGTTATATGTAAGCGTGGCACCACCGCCACCTAAACCTGACGAATGCGGTTCTGTTACCGCTAGCGCATAAGAAACACCCATAGCTGCGTCTACTGCATTACCACCATCTTCAATAATTTTATTACCGACACGCGTGGCAATCGCATTATTAGATGCTACGCCATATTTTTTATTACTGCCAGATGATTTATGATCTGCAATTTTATTTTCGAATAATGTATCTTTATCAGGTCTGTCTTCTTTATTAAAGTAGTAAAAGACAAATGATATTAAAATGGTGATAACTAAAATGACTGATAATGTCACTTTACTATAAATATTCATACTAACTGGCCCCTTTAGATAAATATTGCTCCGTTGCATCTTTTAATTCATTTTTCTCATAGTTATCAAGGCCTTCGTTCGCTTTGGCAAACGTCACCATCAATAGAATTGCAATTATAATGAGCGTTGTTACAATACCTAACCAATGTTTTTTAATATTCAAAGGTATATCCTCCATTCTCCTCTTTAAGGTGAATTGATTTATCATTTATATTATTGTAATAACGTTGTGCCTCCATCTTATTCATGTTGTCTTTCGTTATTTTGCCATCTGCACCACGTACAGGTGTAATGCTAAATTTATTATTCTGCCCATTCCAATCGTGCTGAACTACCATACCTTTTTGGTTTTTAGATAAGAATGAATCTGATGTTAAATTACCTAAACTATAGAAGATAGTTGCATTTTTATATTTTTCAACTTTTTGGACAACTGAGTTATGACCAATGATTACATCTGCACCGGATTTCACTAGCGCATGTGCGTATTCTTTTTGACGATCCGTCACACTACGTTCATTGGTAATACCCCAATCCACGTTTACGACAACTAAATCGTTATTTTCTTTTAAGTTTTTGATTAATGGAACAAATATTTTTGGGTCTAAACTAATAGATGTTGTATTTTTAAGTGGATCTTCATAGTTTGAACCTACGTCAGTGAATGACACGTTAGCTATTTTTTTACCTTTAACCGTTTGTTGCACCGTCTTACTATTAATTGGGTTAGAGCCATTACCAGTCATAAAGTTATAATCCGTTTGTGCTTCCACTTGTTTACTTAAATCTTGGGCTTGCACGTTATCAATCGTATTATTAATTAAATTGACACTTTTAACATTTTCTTTTTTCAAGAACATTATATTCTCAATATTCTTCTTAATATTCGTTTTAGGATCATTTGAGAAATGGCTCACTAGAAGTGAAGCAGTTGAAAAGTCACTTTGTTGAAGTGGTTGCTTTAACCCTTTAAACACTTCGTTAAGTTCCATTTGTCGAAAATGTTTATTCAATGTGATATTACCTAAATATGTACTACGAATATAATCATTACCTGAGCTTGGCATTGCCTCGACTGGCTCAACTTTTACAGCTCTAATAGCGAATACTAGAAGTACAAGTGCCACAATTAAAACGATAATTGTATAGCTAAAATTGAAACGTTTGTGACGTTTCGATTGCTTAAGTAACCATTCGCTCGCTGATAACCGTTTTTTCTTTTTCATTACTCTGCGCTCCTTGCTCGCGATTAATTAATAAAGCTATATAAGAATAAGATGACATACGTGATACATGTAAGTAACATCGTTGATGATAACGTAATCACGACACCTTGCTTTTGAATTGTATTCGCAATGATTCCAGGAATAACGACACCAATACCAGACACTTCAACCATTTCAAATGGAGTCAATGGATAAATCAAGTCGAACAGGAATTTAAGTACCATCCCAGTTAAAATCATCGCCGCAAATTTTCTTCTTCCGTACAAAATAACCCATCTACTAATACCATATGTAACTATGAAAAATGTTAAACAACTAATGACTAACACAGATAACAACATGATGGGTTGATCGAATATAAGTGCTAAATAACCCGGTACAACGAGTCCTGCTGGATTAATCCCAAATTTCTCGGCAAATATTAAACTTAATACAATACCGACAAATAGGGAGAAGTATAATTCTGAACCTATCATTTTATTCTATCCCTTCTATAAATTCTGCTATTCTACCACCTGGACCATGAATATTTCCTACACAGAATATGAGTGCGTTTTGTGACTCTTGCAAAATAGCTTTCTCAATTTCTGGGAACTCACGGTTTTCAAAATTAAGATATTTTTTATCAGGTAAGTGTTGCATTAAGTCTGTCACCATTTGTGTACTTTTACCTGTACAAATGAGTGTGTCAAAGTCTACATCATCAATAAAATTTTCAACAAATTGACGCGTTCTATCTACCCTATCTGAACGACAATTTAAAATCACTACTTTTTTCGTATATGGATAGTTATAAGATTCAACTTTGTTTAAAATAGCTTTTGTCGATTGAGGTTCATTAGCAGCAAATGCATTAACAAATACATTTCGTGTGCGATTTGCATTAAAGTATTTGATTTCAACCGCACCAGGATCAGGTGGTGCATTTAACATGCCTCTCAATGCAGTTTCCTTATCAACGCCAACAGCTTCTGCAACGCCTAATGCAATAGCAACATTATCTGGGAAGACGAGATATGGAAACTTTCTTAAATATGATTCTGGAACTTCATCTTTATCTACGACAATTAACTTTGTTTTACGTTTTTTAGCTTCTTTTGCGAAGAATTTCGTATAGTCGTCTTTCATAACAACTAAAGTCCCTTTGTAAGGAATTGTTGCAGTAAACGCTTGAGCAACATCTTGAAGTGTAGGTCCAAGCACGTCCATGTGGTCTTCCATGACATTGACGATAACGCCTATATTGGCTTTAACTAAATCTTTTTGAAAAGTAATTTGATAGTCTGGATTAACTGCCATACATTCATTAACTAAAGAGTCAGCTTTTTGTTTAACAACTTTACGCACAATGTCACGTTGTTCACCAATATTCGCGCCTTGTGGTTTTCTAATAACGGGGTATTCCTTGTCAGTAAACCAATACAACATTCGAGCATCTGTGCCAGTGGTTTTACCAATAACATGATAATGGTCTTCTCTTAATACGCTATAAATCATTCTCGTAATCGTTGATTTACCACGAATACCATTTATGTTGATTCTAATTGGAATCTTATTGAGTCGATTAGTATGGCGATTCTTCTCTTTAATACCAAGCCATAAAATCAATGCGATACAAATTATAATGAGAATCACAGTGTAGTACCTCTCTTTAATTGTTTTAATATTAAGTTGTCTAAATACGTATTTCATTGCTATGTATATCAAAAATGTCTTTAAACATTTTCTATAGAAGTGACTAATAAATCCAAACGCTCTTGCTTCATATGAACATAATAAATAAATTATTACTTCTAATAAGGGTATGCTATCATGTGCGTATTTAGTCAGTTTTAACATTGTAAATCTAATGTAAAATTATATTAACAAAGATTAATTTTTTTAGAAATATTCAATATTTTACTTTTATAAATAAAGAATGAATTTAAAAATATATTTCTAAAATTTAAATTTAGTTCTAGTTATTTGAAAAATTATCAAATATTTACGTCGCATTTACATTAGATTAAAATTCTGATGTTAATTTAGAGGTAATTAAAGATACAACTTTAGGAGGATACTGATGGGTAAACCTTTGACTAAACCTGTTAAGATAGCAATTAGCATATATTTAGCAATGGTATTATTAGTTTGTTCAAGCTATTTGGTATTGATTCTTGTGGGTAGCTTACAAGGCAATGATATGAGTAGTTCAGTTTTAGACACAGACCATCAACACATTAATAGTGTTACTAAAGATTCTAACGAAGGCATAAATGATACAAAGTTAAATAAAGCTTCAGCAACAAGTGATGATGTTGCCAAAGAAGAAACCGTTTCAAATACAAATGATACAATTTCAAATACAGATACTGAAAAAGTAGGTGCAAGCTCATCTGATTGATGACACTATGCACCTACTTTATTTTAAATACTTTGCATATTTTATTTGAAATTGCTTAGGAGTGAGTGAATATTTCTGCTTAAAATTTTGTATAAAGTAACTTGTAGTTGAGAATCCACAATCCATTGCCACTTCAGTCACATTTTTATGATGATACATGAGTTGCTTAGCACTCTGCTCTAGTCGATAATTTTGTAAGAAATTGAATGGCGTGTCCCCTGCAAATCGTTTAAACAACTTAATCGTCTCCGCTTCGCTCATATGAACCATATGACTTAACTCACTCAGTTGCACCTTTTTATGATAATGACTTTGTAAGTATTCAATACATTGTTTAACTCTTGGATCAAAGAAATATTGATTGATTTGTTCATATTGATCAAAAATATTTAAAAGATGATTTAGACATTGATAAAATTCGCTAAGAATTTGCAGTTGATAATAATCTCTGTGTGATAAGTAAATATGTCCTACTATCTCAATACGCCGTAACAAACTTACATTTTCTTCATCTTTTGGTATTAATTTAATAAATGGAATGGACTGTGCTTGATTAACAATTCGACTAACATAAGTAAAATTGATATATTCCGTGACATTGGGCAATCCAATGTTCTAGCAATAGAAACGCGCGCCTTCATTCGCGTCACGAATTTCATGTACAACGTTTGAATTAATAAATAATCCTTCCCCTTCATGTATCTCCAATGTATTTTCTGCTAACTTTACCTTAATCACACCGTTTGTGACATACATAAATTGCAAGGCATAATGCCAATGTAAAGGTATATATCCGAGTAATGTCTCACTCAATGATGTATGTAGAATGACATGCGGCCAACGTCGATCAGGATAATTAATCTTTTCTTCTAAGTCTTCATTAATAATAATTTCGGAAACCATATCGCATCACCTCAATATCTTGTTACTTTTAATTGCTATTTGAGTATTATCAAATTTATATACATTATATTATGAGATTTATAATAAAACAAAATACAGATGGAGGTGCATTCAATGAATCACACACAACACAGATTAAAAGGAGTATTATTTGCAATTATAGGTGCTACTTTATGGGGATTAGGTGGGACTGTTTCCGACTTACTCTTTAATCAACGAGATATTGAAGTGGATTGGTATGTTACTGCTCGCCTACTAATAAGTGGCATCTTCTTGTTGAGTCTGTACAAACTATTACATCCTAAGCAATCTATGTTTATTGTTTTTAAGAAGCCCAAAACAATTGTTAGTTTGTTTATATATAGTTTAATCGGGATGCTTTTTGTCCAATACGCTTATATGGCATCCATCGCAACCGGCAATGTCGCAGTAGCTACACTTCTCCAATACATTGCACCAGTCTATATCATTATTTGGTTCGTCATACGTGGTCTTGATGTATTTCGTCCTTTTGATATTTTAGCCATTACAATGACACTAATTGGGACTTTTTTACTTTTAACAAATGGATCTATCTCTCATTTAGTCGTACCACCTACGAGTTTGTTCTGGGGAATCATCTCTGGCTTAGCACTTGCGTTTTACACGATTTATGCCACAGGCTTACTTGAAAAGTTTCCTTCAATTCTAATCGTAGGATGGGCAATGATTATTTCAGGTTGTGCAATGAGTTTCAAGCATCCTATATGGGATGTTAGCTTTAGCAACATGAGTGCATCTACAATCATTTATTTAATTTTTGGTATTATCGCTGGGACTACTTTCGCATTTTATCTATTTATAGATAGTCTTAAATACTTATCACCTAAGGAGACAACGTTATTAGGTACGATTGAACCAGTGATAGCAGTTGTTACAAGTGCATTATGGCTTGGTGTTACTTTCCAATCAGTCCAAGTCATTGGAATCGTATTAATTCTTATTTTAATTTTAATGTTGTCACTTAAGAAACAACCTGAAGAAATGTAATCAATAATGTAGCGCCAAGGAATTGAACGATGACTAGCCTGAATGGCACAGAATTCTTCGTGAATTCTTCGTGTCACTTTAGTAATCATCTCGTCCTCGGCGCTTAATTTTTATAGAATAATTGATTTAAGTTGTGTAAAGAATTTCTGTCTTTCTGGTAATGGGAAGATAGGATAAATGTGGAATAAATTATATCCTGGCATAAAATCATGTTCAATACCTTTATCATTAAGCATTTGGGATAATTTTAAAGCGTCAGGGTATAACGTTTCCTTAGTACCAATAAAAATGGATAATCGACCTAATCCTTCTAAGTCACCGTTAATTGGCGATATTCTATAGTCCTCAACAGGTAATTGGCCAGCCCATAATTTTATAAAGTATTTACTACCTTCTATACCTAACATTGGATCAATGCGTTCATACGTTTTAGCATCTGGATTGCTTAACGTACCATCTAACACTGGAGATAGCATTACAATATGTCCAGGTTGTGGAAGTGTAGTTTCTGCTTTTAAATATTCGGCAAATGACAATGCAATTTGTCCGCCTGCAGAATCTCCCATCACAATAAGCTGTTCACTGCTTTCAACTTTGGCAGCTTGTTTATCATAAATAAGTTTTAATAATTCGAATGTAGTACGATAATCACGATGAGGTACTTTAGGATATATCGGCATAATGACCTTCGCATCAAGTTGTCCTGCGAGTTCATCTATAAAATTAAAATGATTATCTAGTGGATCTTGGAACCATGCACCACCATGAATATATAAAACAACTTTTTGTTGATGGTTACGTTGGTCATTCACAATATATGTGACGCACCCATTCCAACTTTTTGTTCGAACGTCATGTTTAAATTCATAACTAGTGCCACCATATTTTCCAGCTGTAATTTCTTTCGTTTCTTCCAATGCTTTTTTCGCGTCCGCTTCATTTTCAAACGTTTTTTTCATGCCAGACATTCGTATATATTTTTCAGTTATAAAACTTTTGTAACTGCGTTTCTCTTTAACTTTAATAAATGCTAATGTTCCTAATATCGCAGATGTTGCTACGGTTATCATACTTTTTTTCATAGCTTAAACGACCTCCTATACATGTCTATATTATAAACCTTAAACGACAATTCATTTAGTAATTAACACTGTTATCGTTAAACAATATTTTCATTTTAAGGAAAACATGCTATCCTTATATAAATTATCTGAATTTTCAAATTATAAAAGGAGGCAACGATTTATGGCACGTCATAAAATTGTACTTATTGGAAGTGGCTATGTAGGGTCTGCGTTTGCACATGCAATCATAGCTAAAGGTTTAGTGGATGAGATGACAATTATAGATATTGATGAGGATAAGGCTAAAGCAGATGTGTGGGATTTAAATCATGCGACTCCATTTGGCGATAACTTCGTAAATGTGCATGTCGGACAGTATGAAGACTGTAAAGACGCTGATATTGTAGTGATTTGTGCAAGTGCTAAACTTGCTAAAGGTGAAACACGTCTTAAGCTACTAGAAGATAATGTAGACATTTTTGTACCAATGATTCAACGTATTGTAGATAGTGGTTTCGATGGCTACTTTGTATTACCTTCCAATCCCGTCGACATTATGAGTTACGTCGTTAAACGAGTGTCGAATTTTCCTAAAAACAAAATCATTGGTTCAGGCACTTCTTTAGATACTGCGCGTTTCCAATTCTTTTTAAGTCGAGAATTCGATGTAGCACCGAATCAAGTCTATGCACCTATTATTGGTGAACATGGTGATTCACAAGTCGCAGTATGGTCACACGCACAAATTGCAGGTGAGCCGGTGTTAGATTTATTACCTTCTAATGCGAATATAGAAGCATTTAAGACTTCCATTTCCAACCGTACAACTCAAATTGGTTACGATATTTATGTTCGAAAAGGCACAACCAATTTCGGAATATCACTAAGTCTAGTTAGAATTGTAGAAGCCATCTTATTTAATAAAAATATCATTATGAATGTTTCAAGTTACGTTGGAGGTGAATATGGATTGAGTGATGTATATATCGGTGTACCTACCGTTATTAACGGAAATGGTGCTGACCGAATTATTGAATTAGCTCTCTCAAAAGAAGAATTATCACAGCTACGTCATTCTGCTGATATCATCTTAGACTATCAGCGACAAGCCGATGCTATCATTGATCAAATGTGCTGATATTAAAAGTAAGTTACTACGGAGCGGGACAGAAATTAATTCGTAACCCCAGCTTGCTTTATTTGTAGAATTTCTTTATGAAATTCTCTTTGCTGGGGCCCGCTCTCACTTTATGTTTCAAAGCAACTATCATACATTAATTTCAACTGATTTTCGAAGCGTTGCATATCTATAAATCGAGCTTGGCGATGCATTTCTTTACCATTCATAAAGATTAAATCAACGGGTACAGTAAATATAGATAATTTACCTGCAATGGTTTCGACATCTGATTGATTTATGACGGCGAGTTCTGTATTAGGGTAAGATGCTACAATATCTTCAATTTGTGGTAATACTGCATGGCACACTGAACAATGATCCCGCATTACGTGAACTACTACTAACTGATTATTATTAATAATTTGATGGAATGCTTCCATATTACTTAAATGCTTTGCCATATACTCACCTATACTTTCACGTATTTTAATAAGTTTTGAAATACCTCTGGCATCTTAGTTACTCTTTGATGTTCTAAATCTAAGAAACCACCTGTTTGCTGTCCAATACATTGTACTTTATCTCCAGAGGTAATTTCGAATTGAAATACCCATTTCATTCTTCCACCTTTAACAAACCAGCAACGCCCAACAGGTTTATCGTGTATCGTAATTGGAACTTTATACTCTATTTCTGTCTTCATTAATATTGGCGATATATGTTGCTTCATCATTTCTGAAAATGTCATATATTCATTAATAAATATTTTACGTAAATCTTCAAACCAACGTATATAGACGATATTACTTACAATCCCCATTGCATCGATATCGTAATTGTTAACTTCGATTTCTCTTTCGGCGACTAACAAGCCTTCATATCCCATAAAATATAATCTCCTTTAAGTCATCATTCAATTATATTCTACGACGTTTATATGCATTTTTCATCTACTTTAACTATACAACATTTAATGGGCGAACTATATATGTCTATTTTATTATATATTATTTTTATTAAATACATAACCAAATTTACATGATATAATGATTATGAAAATATTCACATATTTTAGGAGGATGATTCATAAGAAAAGTTTATGAAAAGTCAGGCGTTGAAAAATTGATTGATAAAGAGAAACCATTCATTACGGAAAGTACAGATGCAATTATTAGAATGGTCAAAACAACGATTTGTGGTACTGATCTACATATTATTAAAGGCGATACACCGGAAGTACCATCAAACACAACACTTGGCCATGAAGGTATTGGTATCGTTGAATCAGTTGGTTCAAGTGTAAACAACTTCAAAGTTGGAGATAAAGTCATTGTTTCTTGTATCTCATCGTGTGGTAAATGTTACTACTGTAAAAAAGGTATTTATGCACATTGTGAAAAAGATGGCGGTTGGATATTAGGTCACCTCATCGATGGTACACAAGCAGAATATGTTAAAGTACTTTTCGCAGACAACTCTTTATACCATGCACCAGAATCTTTACCAGACGAAGCACTCGTTATGCTCTCGGACATTTTACCAACGGGTTATGAAATTGGTGTTTTAAAAGGTAAAGTTAAACCAGGTAGTACGGTTGCGATAGTAGGTGCAGGTCCAGTTGGTTTAGCTGCATTATTAACAGCACAATTTTATTCACCTTCTAAAATTATTATGCTCGATTTGGATGATAATCGTTTAGCAACTGCCAAGGAATTAGGTGCTACACATACAATTAATTCAACAAATGTTGAAGATGCTGTTGCTCAAGTAAAAACATTGAACCATCGTGGTGTGGACGTAGCCATTGAAGATGTTGGTACTCCACAAACCTTTGATTTATGTCAAAAGTTAATTGGTGTTGACGGCACATTCGCTAATGTTGGCGTTCATGGATTGCCAGTACAATTTGATATCGATAAATTATGGATTAAGAATATCAATGTGACAACAGGTTTAGTTCCTGCTAATACCACTGAAGAATTGTTGGAAGCTCTCAAATCTAAAATCATTCAACCTGAACAACTCGTGACACATTATAGTAAATTAAGTGATATTGAACATGCTTATGATTTATTCAGAAATGCTACAGATCATAAAGCTATCAAATTATTAATTGAGAATGATATAACTGAATAATGTTGTTTATTAAATAAAAAATAAGGGGGACAGCATTCTTTCTGAATTCGTCGCCCCGCCATGGCAAAGAGGATTAGAATTGAAAACTTTGAGACAACATCTTTTCAATTCAGTCATCGACTGCCAAACATAAAACAAGCCTGAGACACATATGATGTCCCAGGCTTGTTTTATTATTTAATTGTCATAATGCGTTTACCAGGATCTACTGAATCAACATCATCGAATGTTAATGTTTTATCACCCTGATTTGTAATAATCACTGGTGTGACAACACTTGGCGCATGTTCTTTTAAGTATGCTAAATTAATTTTCATTAATGGTTGACCTTGTGTGACAGGTTCATTGACATCGACTAAACTTTCGAAGCCTTCACCATTCAATTTCACTGTATCGATACCAATATGAATTAATACTTCAATTCCTGTATCAGATTCTAAACCGATGGCATGTTTCGTTGGGAAAATCGTTTTAACTGTACCATCAAATGGTGCTACAATTTCGCCTTTTTCAGGAACAAATCCAATACCGTCACCCATCATTTTTTCTGAGAATACTTTATCTGGCACTTCAGATAATGGAATAATATGACCCGTACCTGGTGCATAGATATCAGTTTCTTTTACCTCTTCCAACTGTACTGGCTCATCTGATGTATCTTCAGTCACAGTGGTTTCACTAGGTTTTGTGATGTCTCCATTCATAATACGTGCCATATCATGTTTAATTTGATCTGATTTAGGTCCAAAAATCGCTTGCATATTATTTCCTACTTCAAGCACCCCTGAAGCACCAAGCGCTTTTAGTCCTTCAACGTCTACTTTAGATTTATCATTGACTTCAACACGTAAACGCGTAATACAAGCATCTAAATGCTTGATATTTTCTTTACCGCCCATTGCATTTAACACATCAAATGGTAATTTACTTGCAGATGTATTAGCTACAGAGGCTTGTTTATCTTCACGACCTGGCGTTTTGAAGTTGAATTTAACAATTAAGAATCTAAATACTACATAATAAATGACAGCGTAAACTAATCCTACCGGAATCACTAACCACCATGGTGTTTTATTTGGAAGAATACCTAATAAAACAAAATCTATGAATCCTCCAGAGAATGTATATCCTAGATGTAAATTTAGTAGATAAAGCGTTAAAAATGATAATCCATCAAGTACTGCATGAATAAAGAATAATAATGGTGCTACGAATAAGAATGAAAATTCTAATGGTTCAGTAATACCAGTTAAGAATGATGTTAAAGCTGCTGATAACATCAAGCCTCCAACTACCTTTTTATTCTCAGGTTTAGCTGTTTGATAAATTGCTAATGCTGCTGCTGGTAATCCAAACATCATAACAGGAAATTCACCTTGCATGAATTTACCTGAAGTTAAATGAACACCTTCACGTATTTGCTCAATAAAAATACGTTGATCTCCTCGAATAATTTCTCCAGCTGCATTTTTCCAAGAACCAAATTCAAACCAAAATGGCGCATGGAAAATATGATGTAAACCAAATGGAATAAGTAATCGTTTAATAAATCCAAATAAGAATACTGCCAATCCAGTATTAGAATCTAATAAACCTGTACTAAATGCATTTAATCCATTTTGAATGAATGGCCAAATCCAAGCCATTGGGAAAGCTAAAATAAACGATGTCGTTGCCATCATAATCGGCACAAAACGTTTACCCGCAAAGAATCCTAAATATGATGGTAAGGAAATATTATAAAACTTGTTATAACACCAAGCTGCTAGAGCCCCTATAATAATCCCACCAAACACTCCAGTTTGAAGTGTAGGTATGCCTAAAACATTTGCGAATCCTTTAGATGGGTCTTCCAATTGTGCTGGCGTAACATTTAAGAATGCTCCCATTGTTTTATTCATAATAATAAATCCGACAAAAGCTGCAATGGCTGCTACACCATCTCCACCTGCTAGTCCTATTGCTACACCGAGTGCAAAAATGATAGGTAAGTTATCAAAAATAATACCACCAGCACCTGTCATCATGTTAGCAATATTTTGAATTACTCCATTTTTAATAAATGGAAGATATTGCTGTAATGCTTCACCTTGAAAAGCTGTTCCAATTGCTAGTAATAATCCAGCTGCAGGCAAGATTGCCACAGGTAACATTAATGCTTTACCAATTCTTTGCAATTGTCCAAATAGCTTTTTAAACATTTTGATTCAATCCTTTCAATGTATCTTTTTACGCATTAAAAAAGCATGACCAAATAAGCTCATCATTTATGACAAAAATAATGATAGCTTATCTGCTCATGCCTAATCGAATAGTAACACGCAGTTCTTTTTTAACAATTTAATTATACCTATAATATAAAGCGTTTTCAATATTTTTTTGCTAATATCTTACATTTTTTATAATTTAAATATTCGGCTCTAGGTCAAATCGGACTGATAAGTCCAAATATTGAGATTAAGCAACCTTAGGTTG
>NZ_KV801113.1:0-1665 GCF_001810405.1 Staphylococcus sp. HMSC069D12 | reverse complement strand
CACTATTAGTATTATGAGCTAATCAAACATCATAAATTTTTATGGAGAGTTTGATCCTGGCTCAGGATGAACGCTGGCGGCGTGCCTAATACATGCAAGTCGAGCGAACAGATAAGGAGCTTGCTCCTTTGACGTTAGCGGCGGACGGGTGAGTAACACGTGGGTAACCTACCTATAAGACTGGGATAACTTCGGGAAACCGGAGCTAATACCGGATAATATTTCGAACCGCATGGTTCGATAGTGAAAGATGGTTTTGCTATCACTTATAGATGGACCCGCGCCGTATTAGCTAGTTGGTAAGGTAACGGCTTACCAAGGCGACGATACGTAGCCGACCTGAGAGGGTGATCGGCCACACTGGAACTGAGACACGGTCCAGACTCCTACGGGAGGCAGCAGTAGGGAATCTTCCGCAATGGGCGAAAGCCTGACGGAGCAACGCCGCGTGAGTGATGAAGGTCTTCGGATCGTAAAACTCTGTTATTAGGGAAGAACATACGTGTAAGTAACTGTGCACGTCTTGACGGTACCTAATCAGAAAGCCACGGCTAACTACGTGCCAGCAGCCGCGGTAATACGTAGGTGGCAAGCGTTATCCGGAATTATTGGGCGTAAAGCGCGCGTAGGCGGTTTTTTAAGTCTGATGTGAAAGCCCACGGCTCAACCGTGGAGGGTCATTGGAAACTGGAAAACTTGAGTGCAGAAGAGGAAAGTGGAATTCCATGTGTAGCGGTGAAATGCGCAGAGATATGGAGGAACACCAGTGGCGAAGGCGACTTTCTGGTCTGTAACTGACGCTGATGTGCGAAAGCGTGGGGATCAAACAGGATTAGATACCCTGGTAGTCCACGCCGTAAACGATGAGTGCTAAGTGTTAGGGGGTTTCCGCCCCTTAGTGCTGCAGCTAACGCATTAAGCACTCCGCCTGGGGAGTACGACCGCAAGGTTGAAACTCAAAGGAATTGACGGGGACCCGCACAAGCGGTGGAGCATGTGGTTTAATTCGAAGCAACGCGAAGAACCTTACCAAATCTTGACATCCTTTGACAACTCTAGAGATAGAGCTTTCCCCTTCGGGGGACAAAGTGACAGGTGGTGCATGGTTGTCGTCAGCTCGTGTCGTGAGATGTTGGGTTAAGTCCCGCAACGAGCGCAACCCTTAAGCTTAGTTGCCATCATTAAGTTGGGCACTCTAAGTTGACTGCCGGTGACAAACCGGAGGAAGGTGGGGATGACGTCAAATCATCATGCCCCTTATGATTTGGGCTACACACGTGCTACAATGGACAATACAAAGGGCAGCGAAACCGCGAGGTCAAGCAAATCCCATAAAGTTGTTCTCAGTTCGGATTGTAGTCTGCAACTCGACTACATGAAGCTGGAATCGCTAGTAATCGTAGATCAGCATGCTACGGTGAATACGTTCCCGGGTCTTGTACACACCGCCCGTCACACCACGAGAGTTTGTAACACCCGAAGCCGGTGGAGTAACCATTTGGAGCTAGCCGTCGAAGGTGGGACAAATGATTGGGGTGAAGTCGTAACAAGGTAGCCGTATCGGAAGGTGCGGCTGGATCACCTCCTTTCTAAGGATATATTCGGAACATCTCGTAGAGATGAGGAATAACGTGACATATTGTATTCAGTTTTGAATGTTTATTT
>NZ_KV801112.1:0-3193 GCF_001810405.1 Staphylococcus sp. HMSC069D12 | reverse complement strand
CAGTTTACTTTTGTAAATGAGCATTTAAATGAATGAAAACGAAGCAATTTGAGAACGATTGACTAAAAGTTTGGTGGAAACATAGATTAAGTTATTAAGGGCGCACGGTGGATGCCTTGGCACTAGAAGCCGACGAAGGACGTTACTAACGACGATATGCTTTGGGTAGCTGTAAGTAAGCGTTGATCCAGAGATTTCCGAATGGGGGAACCCAACACGAGTTATGTCGTGTTATCGACAAGTGAATTCATAGCTTGTCAGAAGGCAGACCCGGAGAACTGAAACATCTTAGTACCCGGAGGAAGAGAAAGAAAAATCGATTCCCTGAGTAGCGGCGAGCGAAACGGGAAGAGCCCAAACCAATAAGCTTGCTTATTGGGGTTGTAGGACACTCTATACGGAGTTACAAAGGAATATGTTAGACGAATCATCTGGAAAGTTGAATCAAAGAAGGTAATAATCCTGTAGTTGAAAATATATTCTCTCTTGAGTGGATCCTGAGTACGACGGAGCACGTGAAATTCCGTCGGAATCTGGGAGGACCATCTCCTAAGGCTAAATACTCTCTAGTGACCGATAGTGAACCAGTACCGTGAGGGAAAGGTGAAAAGTACCCCGGAAGGGGAGTGAAAGAGAACTTGAAACCGTGTGCTTACAAGTAGTCAGAGCCCGTTAATGGGTGATGGCGTGCCTTTTGTAGAATGAACCGGCGAGTTACGATCTGATGCAAGGTTAAGCAGGAAATGTGGAGCCGTAGCGAAAGCGAGTCTGAATAGGGCGTTGAGTATTTGGTCGTAGACCCGAAACCAGGTGATCTACCCATGGTCAGGTTGAAGTTCAGGTAACACTGAATGGAGGACCGAACCGACTTACGTTGAAAAGTGAGCGGATGAACTGTGGGTAGCGGAGAAATTCCAATCGAACTTGGAGATAGCTGGTTCTCTCCGAAATAGCTTTAGGGCTAGCCTCAAGTGATGATTATTGGAGGTAGAGCACTGTTTGGACGAGGGGCCCCTCTCGGGTTACCGAATTCAGACAAACTCCGAATGCCAATTAATTTAACTTGGGAGTCAGAACATGGGTGATAAGGTCCGTGTTCGAAAGGGAAACAGCCCAGACCACCAGCTAAGGTCCCAAAATATATGTTAAGTGGAAAAGGATGTGGCGTTGCCCAGACAACTAGGATGTTGGCTTAGAAGCAGCCATCATTTAAAGAGTGCGTAATAGCTCACTAGTCGAGTGACACTGCGCCGAAAATGTACCGGGGCTAAACATATTACCGAAGCTGTGGATTGTCCGTAGGACAATGGTAGGAGAGCGTTCTAAGGGCGTTGAAGCATGATCGCAAGGACATGTGGAGCGCTTAGAAGTGAGAATGCCGGTGTGAGTAGCGAAAGACGGGTGAGAATCCCGTCCACCGATTGACTAAGGTTTCCAGAGGAAGGCTCGTCCGCTCTGGGTTAGTCGGGTCCTAAGCTGAGGCCGACAGGCGTAGGCGATGGATAACAGGTTGATATTCCTGTACCACCTAGCATCGTTTTAATCGATGGGGGGACGCAGTAGGATAGGCGAAGCGTACGATTGGATTGTACGTCTAAGCAGTGAGATTGAGTGTTAGGCAAATCCGGCACTCTTAAGATTGAGCTGTGATGGGGAGAGGAAATTGTTTCCTCGAGTCGTTGATTTCACACTGCCGAGAAAAGCCTCTAGATAGATAATAGGTGCCCGTACCGCAAACCGACACAGGTAGTCAAGATGAGAATTCTAAGGTGAGCGAGCGAACTCTCGTTAAGGAACTCGGCAAAATGACCCCGTAACTTCGGGAGAAGGGGTGCTCTTTAGGGTGCAAGCCCAGAAGAGCCGCAGTGAATAGGCCCAAGCGACTGTTTATCAAAAACACAGGTCTCTGCTAAACCGTAAGGTGATGTATAGGGGCTGACGCCTGCCCGGTGCTGGAAGGTTAAGAGGAGTGGTTAGCTTCTGCGAAGCTACGAATCGAAGCCCCAGTAAACGGCGGCCGTAACTATAACGGTCCTAAGGTAGCGAAATTCCTTGTCGGGTAAGTTCCGACCCGCACGAAAGGCGTAACGATTTGGGCACTGTCTCAACGAGAGACTCGGTGAAATCATAGTACCTGTGAAGATGCAGGTTACCCGCGACAGGACGGAAAGACCCCGTGGAGCTTTACTGTAGCCTGATATTGAAATTCGGCACAGCTTGTACAGGATAGGTAGGAGCCTTTGAAACGTGAGCGCTAGCTTACGTGGAGGCGCTGGTGGGATACTACCCTAGCTGTGTTGGCTTTCTAACCCGCACCACTTATCGTGGTGGGAGACAGTGTCAGGCGGGCAGTTTGACTGGGGCGGTCGCCTCCTAAAAGGTAACGGAGGCGCTCAAAGGTTCCCTCAGAATGGTTGGAAATCATTCATAGAGTGTAAAGGCATAAGGGAGCTTGACTGCGAGACCTACAAGTCGAGCAGGGTCGAAAGACGGACTTAGTGATCCGGTGGTTCCGCATGGAAGGGCCATCGCTCAACGGATAAAAGCTACCCCGGGGATAACAGGCTTATCTCCCCCAAGAGTTCACATCGACGGGGAGGTTTGGCACCTCGATGTCGGCTCATCGCATCCTGGGGCTGTAGTCGGTCCCAAGGGTTGGGCTGTTCGCCCATTAAAGCGGTACGCGAGCTGGGTTCAGAACGTCGTGAGACAGTTCGGTCCCTATCCGTCGTGGGCGTAGGAAATTTGAGAGGAGCTGTCCTTAGTACGAGAGGACCGGGATGGACATACCTCTGGTGTACCAGTTGTCGTGCCAACGGCATAGCTGGGTAGCTATGTATGGACGGGATAAGTGCTGAAAGCATCTAAGCATGAAGCCCCCCTCAAGATGAGATTTCCCAACTTCGGTTATAAGATCCCTCAAAGATGATGAGGTTAATAGGTTCGAGGTGGAAGCGTGGTGACACGTGGAGCTGACGAATACTAATCGATCGAAGACTTAATCAATTTATTTCAATGTTTTGCGAAGCAAAATCATTTACTTACTATCTAGTTTTGAATGTATAATCATTCTCTTGTCTGGTGACAATGGCAAGGAGGTCACACCTGTTCCCATGCCGAACACAGAAGTTAAGCTCCTTAGCGCCGATGGTAGTTGGATTTACGTTCCGCTAGAGTAGGACGTTGCCAGGCA
>NZ_KV801111.1:0-376 GCF_001810405.1 Staphylococcus sp. HMSC069D12 | reverse complement strand
GGTTCTGTTGCAAAGTTGAATTTATAGTATAATTTTAACAAAAAGGAGTCTTCTGTATGAACTATTTCAGATATAAACAATTTAACAAGGATGTTATCACTGTAGCGGTTGGCTACTATCTAAGATATGCATTGAGTTATCGTGATATATCTGAAATATTAAGGGAACGTGGTGTAAACGTTCATCATTCAACGGTCTACCGTTGGGTTCAAGAATATGCCCCAATTTTATATCAAATTTGGAAGAAAAAGCATAAAAAAGCTTATTACAAATGGCGTATTGATGAGACGTACATCAAAATAAAAGGAAAATGGAGTTATTTATATCGTGCCATTGATGCAGAGGGACATACATTAGATATTTGGTTGCGTAAGCA
>NZ_KV801110.1:0-17618 GCF_001810405.1 Staphylococcus sp. HMSC069D12 | reverse complement strand
TTGTTAAGCGTGGGGAATTTCAACGCAACCCAGATACCGACAAAATGAACTTAGTGTACAATGAGCATGTAGAAATGGTGGAAGTACCGATTAAGCCTAGTGACCGTTTACGTGCTAGAGATATGCTAGGTAAGCATCATAAGCTATTTACCGATAAGCAAGAGTTAGCTACGGATACACCAATTTTAATTAATATAGGTGAATGGCCAGAAGATGAGGAAGAAGAAAAACGGAAAGCATTAGATGAAATACATGAACAACACCCTAATAGAACAATGATCATTAATGATATTCCAGATGAGGACTGATAACCATGTGTTCTAAGATAGAACAAATTAATGTAAATGATATGTTTAATAGGGCTATGAGCATTAGTGAAAATACTGTTATTACTTATACTGATTTAATGACGGATAAGGTGGATGTGAGCATGGTAGTACCTACATTTATTGATGACATAGGGAGATTTGAGGAGCAACAAATTAGTACCAGGTACCAATTTATAGTATAATGATATTGTGTAGTTGCAACTAGTATCATTCCCCGATATTAGTTGCTTTTTTTAGATATTATCTTTTTATTTTGTACAACTAAATATATAATAATATAAAAAACTACACATGAAAGAGGTTACGGGGAAAATGAATACAGTTACCAAAAAATATGATTTTTTTGTTTTAACTTATGAATTTAAAGATAAGGTTGAAAAAAATTATGAAAGAATGAATGAATATTTAGAAAAATCTCTGAAAGAATTTGAAGAAAATGAGGACTTCGATTTTATAGAATGTAAAAAGGATACTCATATTGGATTTAACTATATTGAAAAATATGAGTACGATAATAATGAAGTATGGGTCTTTTGTTTGTCAAAAACAGTTACAACCAAAATTGCAGTTATAAATGAAATAAAAAAAAGAGTAAAAGATGGTAGATCAGAATATGGCGATGAACCAGAACAAGGTTTAACAGTTGACACCGTAGTGTTATTTTGTCCTAAATCAGGAATAGTGATTATTCCATCTAACAAAGGTGGAATTTCTCAATCCGATTTTAAACGGTTTTTTTATAAAACTGTTAAGAAAAAAGGGGCTAAAATGAACATCGCTATAAATAATACAGAAATTGAAAATTTAAAAGACATTGATGATATAAAAGAAGTTGAGTTTAATATTTCTAGAATAGTAGATGTAAACAAAATGAAAAATAAAAATCAATCAACACAGAGAGATAAAAAAATGATTGATAAACTAAATGCAGATTCGATGAAAGTAACATATAAATCAAGTTCACTGAGTATTCCAGAAACATTAAAACAAATAAAAAATATACTAGCAAAAGATGAAACAAAAGAAGTTAAGAAAATGGTCGTTAAAGGTGAAAATGATGGCCACGAACAAATTATTGATCTTATTGCCAATCGATTAATATATATTGACGATAATGTAGAATTAAATAGCAATAATAAAATAACAATTAATGCTATGATTAAATCGATAAAAAAAGCCTATAGAGATAATTTGAAAATTATTCAAAAAGACATTCTTTAATAAATTGATTAAGGGTTGTGATTATATGTTTAAAAGGAACATAGATATTGTTTTATTTTTTATAATTCTAATCATTATATTACTCATTTTGAACATTCAATTTTCTAATATTCAAAATGAAGATAAATATAGCGATTTATTAGAAACAATTATATCTTTCTCTTCTTTGACAACGGCATTTTTATTTTTTTCTGTTACACTTTTTCCACTTTTAAATGATAAAGCAAAATTATTTGAAAGGTTAGATACGGAAAAGAAGTTGATTGAAAATATTATGTTAAATACGGAAATGTTCTTATTGCTATCTATCTACACATTAGTGTTGTACTTTTGTAGTTTATACGATATTAAAATACATAACTTTTGGTTTATTATTTGGTATTCAATTATAAGTTCTTCGATTTTTAAATTAATAAGAAATTTCTTATTTGTAACAGTTTCTATTTCTAAGACTATTAAATAAATTTTGATATAAGGTTGTTATTGAATAAACTCTAAAAGCATCACTATTTCATATAGGTAGCGGTGTTTATTTATGCTGAGAAACGTCCTGTGTTGCAGTGAGAAATATAAGACTTATTAATTTAAATAAAAATAAATAGTTTTAAATAATGTTTTTCTAAGTATAAAAAATATCGTATTGCCATTAGAGATTTGATTTGTGAGTAATGTATTCTAGCACGAAATTGCTGAATGATAAGGTAAATAAAATAACGTTCATGTATAAAAATTGATTTAGTTCAAAGTAGTTATTACCACTTAATTTAGTGTACATAAAGGTATAGAAGGTAGTTAATAATCCAGATAATTTAGCCAATGTATCATAAACTTTATTAAAATCTATATCTTCTTTTTTTAACTTTGTACTTCTTGATATCCAATCTTCCATATCAATCGTAGAAATTATAATATATGTTGTTGATATTACAACAGTGGCGATTAAGTATACTATACTTTTAGTGTTTTCTTTTAAAGGAATATCAAAGTTTATAATTATAAAGATAATTAAAGAAATAACAGCACAAAAAATCATCTGAAATAGAGCAGCTCTAGTAATGATACTAAAAGAATTATTTGAATCTGGATCTTTATCTTTGATTTTATAAAAGAATTTAAAATTAAAATTTTCTTCACAGTTTTTGCAATGTATATATATAGTTGAATGGGAAAAAATATACACATATGAGACCCAAATTATTATCAATAACAAGGTATTAAAGATATGATTTTCAAGATACTGTATATTAAATAAATATAGAAAGATAATTAATATAAAAATAATTCTGTTTAAGAAGTAACTACTTAAATCAGCAATTATTTGTACATTATTACTTTTACATTTAGGACATTTTTTTTGACTTTTACATTTGGCCATACAAATGACGCTCCTTATAAATTAATGTTGTAAGTATAGTAACATACTCGATATTTTAAAATTATAAGAAATATATATATAAGGGTACAATTTTAAAATATAAGGCAAAAATGTATGAAAATAAATTTTGTCAAACTTATTTATTGCCACAAATACATCTTATTTTCCAATTTTAACATTTTACACACAACCTGACAGACAATGTAAACATTGATATGACAATAGTTATAGCGACTTAAATAAGCATTCATAATCATTTGTTATTACATACTTACACGGTGATTAAAAAGGGCAGAAAAAGGGCATATTTTTGATAATAAGGGCAAAGGTATGAATATATTTCTCAGAATATATAGTTATAAGCACTGATATAAAGAGCTTTTGAAAGATTATGATGTTGTATAAAATAAAACTTACGATTGAGTGGGAATAGAGGACAATAAATAATTATAGGTTAGAAACACTTTTTGATAGGGTTTCTAACCTTTTTATTATGTGAGGTTATAAAATGAAACTAAGTAAAATCGAGCTTCAAGAAAAGGATTATCCTAAGGCATTGGCTATTTGGGAGCGTTCAGTTATTGCTACACATGACTTTTTAAAAGAGAAAGATAGAGTAGAACTTAAAAAGGAAATCCCAACATACTTCCCGCATGTTGAGGCATATTTGTGGTTTGATGGTGATGATATCATTGGATTTTCAGGGACTAATGACGCTAATTTGGAAATGCTATTTTTAGATCCTAAATACTTTAAACAGGGTTATGGCACGGAAATACTACAAATTTTAATTCAAGAGCATAAGGTTCAATATGTGGATGTAAATAAAGATAATCCCAATGCCTTGTCATTTTACCTTAAAAATGGATTCAAAAAATATGATGAATCTGCAAAAGATGGACAGGGTAGGGATTATCCAATCATACATCTTAAATTGTAAACTGTTTTATTTCTTCCATTGCATTAGTAAGTTTGTATGGTTTGTTTTGTCAACACTGGGCTCCATTTTTATAAATCCTAAACTTTCATAAAAATGAACAGCTCTATTATTTTGTTCAAATACTTTTAAAGATAAATGATTGTATTCTGATTGTAAATGTTTGATGAGGGCATGACCTATACCTTTATTACGATATTCTTCTTTCACAAACAATCCGGCTATATAATTATCTCTTAAGCCACAGAAAGCAACTATTTGTTCATTTGCCTTATACACATAAACATCGGCATCTTGAAGTGAATCAAGCACATTACTATAGTTGTCTATCCAGTAGAAACTATCAATAAAGGTATGTGTATCTAAATTTGCATTAAGCCAAATGTTTCCTAATACTTTTATAGTTTTACGATTTTTCTTTTTTAAATGTTCTATCATAGCAGACACCAACTTTGCTTGTTTAGTAGATAACTAAAGTAATAAAGAGATTAAAGCAAGAATTGGAAGGGTTCCTTGTTTAAGGAAAATACTAATATGACTCGTTAAGCCACCGTAAATAGCTACTATAATGGTGTAAATTAGAATTGGAATGCATAGTTGTTTAGGAGCACTACTGAAAAAAAGACCATAAATTAGAAGTAAACCAATCAAGCCATTATACACTCCTTGGTTCTTAAGTAGGGTATTTATGTTTTTATTATTGAGTTGACTGACAGTAATACCGAAGACTTTGCTCGTTCTATCGGAGGTCGTTGCTATGGTCTCTAAATACATAATAAATAGAAATTCAATCGCTACAAGTAAAATGAGTATTATGGATAGTATATGAATTTAAATCAGTCCTTTTTTGTAAAATATAAATTGTATTTTTATGTGCGTCTCTATTACTTATTTGATTATTACCCTAATTTTAGTAGCATTTGTGTGAAATAGAAGTTTTAATAAGAAAAATTCACTAAATATTAACTTATTTTAAGCTTTTGAGAAAATTTTCGAAATATTTTTAAGCGTTTTCACAAAATTGTTACATGCACGACCGTTAAAATATGTTACTTTATAGTTAAACAAATAAATTCATTTTATCCACTGACGTTCAATCTTTATATATATATAGGGATTGAGCGTTTTGTTTATAGGCATAAAAAAAGAGTGAAATCATCCGATTTCACTCTTTTTTATATGGAATGTTTACGTGCGTAATGCGAGACTTATTTTTTAGTTAAGTCGATGATGAATTTAACAAGTTCAATAATACCAGAAATGATTCCCATTTTGAGTACCTCCTTATTAAATGTTAAATAAAGTATATCGTGACTTTGAGAGGATGTGTTTGATAATTCTTAACTCAATGAAAGCGTTTCGTATTCGTTAGATTTCAGACAACTTAATACGATAAATCATGCCTATCTGAAAGATTGAAGAGTAACGTGTTATTAAATGTATGAAAGAACTTCTAATTAATATAATATATTGACTTTTCAGCAATATTTTCATATATTGTATGTATTACGTTGATTTTTACATAGGTGTTTATCAAGCATTTGTGCAAGGATTTTCAATATCCATTGTTCATTTGAAGGATAAGGCATATGTTCAACCATACATATTAGGTAGCTTGAAAAAGCATTTTTACATATTAAGTAAATGAGTTCTCATAGAAACCTACAATAGTTAGTAAATATCTGATACCTAAGGATAAAACTAGACTATTGTAGGTTTTTTCTTATATTGTTAATAGTATAAGGGAACTTTTTGTTGAAATAGATTGAAGACATGGAGGAGCGGCAATGTTAAGTTCTGGTTTTTTACTAACATTATTTTTCGTAACGCTTGTCATTGCAGTGTTAAGTGGCTTGATTTTTTTAGTGCCATCGGTTCCTGTAAAATACATACGTTTACATTTAACTTTACTTCTATTACCTGTCATTGTAGGAGTAATTGGATTAATTACTATTAATGGCAGAGAAGTTATAGGTATCTTTGCTCTAGATAAACTAGCTTGGTTAGTAGGTGCTTTTGTATTAGCTTTAGGTTTTATTATTCAGAAATTTTCTGCACGTTACTTATTAGGCGATCGTAATTATCGTAAATACTTCCCGTTATACACATTTACAACAGTATTTGCGTCTATTGGCTGGTTAAGTAATGATTTACGCTTGATGGTTATTTGTTGGGGACTAACATTATTTTGTCTAACACAACTTATACGACTAAACCGTTCTTGGAAAGTGCCGGCTGAAGCAGCAAAAGTATCTGCGCGTTCATTTATCATTGGATGGGTTGCTTTATTATTAGCTGTAGTTGTATTTTTCATCGGTACTGGCGATTGGGTTATCGATCCATCACAAGATTACGATGTTTCAATGAGTTATGGACTGAAATTAATTGTAGATTTATTACTTGTTATTGCTGTTATTATCCCAGCAGCACAATATCCATTTCAAAGTTGGTTAATTGAGTCTGTTGTAGCACCAACACCCGTATCTGCAATTATGCATGCTGGTATTGTAAATGCTGGTGGTATTATTTTAACGCGTTTTTCACCAGTATTTGATAATAATATTGCATTAACGTTATTACTTATTATTTCAAGTATTTCAGTACTTATTGGATCAGGAATTAGTTTAGTGCATGTTGACTACAAAAGACAACTTGTTGGTTCAACAATGAGTCAAATGGGTTTCATGCTTGTGCAATGTGCTTTGGGTGTTTATTCTGCTGCGATTATTCACTTGATTTTACATGGCGTATTTAAAGCAACACTATTTTTACAATCAGGGTCAATTGTTAAACGCTTTAATATTCCGACACCACCAAATGTTAAGCGTTCTTATGCTTGGACAGTATTAGGAAGAACATTAGCCGTTGTTATTGCTATTATCTTCTTTTTAACAAGTTCGCATACACCTTACACATTAATTAGCGCCTTTATCCTAGCATGGTCATTATCTGTATCATGGAATCAAATGGTTGCACTAAATAGAGGTATGATGGGAAGAGTAATTGGTATTGCGATGCTTATCATTGTGGCACTCGTTTACGTTGTGACACATGAAGTATTTGTTAATATTTTAAATAGTGTATATATGGTAACGCCACATCCACCATTAATTAGCGTTATCATTTGTGTGGCCATTCTAGTATTAGGTAGTATCTTTAGCATTTGGGTAGCACGTCGTCGTTCATCAACAGCTTTCGCTAAAGTATATTTATGGCTTGTAAAAATTGGAGAAGCAAAATTTAAATCGGTTGAAAGTCATCCGAACTACTTAAAGAATTATTTATAAGAGGTGAAATCTAACATGACAATAACTAAACATAACATAGAAGAAACAGTTAAATCGGCACGTCGTGTGATTACACCACTATCTCCTATATCTATCTTTGCAGCACGTAATCCATGGGAAGAAATGGAACATGAAACGTTTGATCAAGTAGCTCAATGGTTTAAACATGTTCGTGATATAGGTTTATACCCAAGTCATGCGTCAGTGATGACTGCTTTAGAAAATGGCGAGATAGACCAGAAACTTGTAGAAACAGAAGTACAACAAGCTATTAAAGACTACGACACTTCAGTGCCAAAATCACATATAGATATTTATTGTAAAAATGCGATGTGCATCAAAGATTTGCCTACAAACCTAATTACTAAAGAAGCATACTTAAAGATTGAAGTATCTAAGCTCAAACGTGTGTTTGAAAATGAGCCTTTTAAATATGCACGATCAAAAAGTGCGAATGCATTTAATGCTAAAGGTGAATCTTTAATGGATGAACTTAATACACATATTATTAAGTGGTCCAAATTATATTTAGATAATTTCCAATCAAGTTGGACTATGCCTAAAAGAGAAGAAGGATTCTATATTTCTTGGCTACATTTAGCACAACATGATCCAATGCTTACTAAAACACAACGTAAAATGATTAAGACATTGCCTCAAGATTATAGAGAGGCTTTAATCATGGCATTAAATCATTTAGATATAGCTGAAGATGAACGTGAATCATATTTAACAGGTCATTTCCTATCATTACCAGGTTGGGCAGGCATGATGTACTACCGTGCTGAACAACATGAACATGAAGCGGATTTGTTAACACAGTATCTTGCTATAAGATTAACGATGGAGTGTATTTTACTAGATACTGAAAAAATGAGCCGTCCGGCAGTCTTAAATGTTGAAAGACGAATCAAAGAACTTGTAAGTAAATGGTTATATTATGGAGAGATGTCAATTGATGATTGGGCCTCAATGTCTATAGAAGACCAACTGGAACATTTAAGGTTTGCTCACGATTTTAACCCACTCTATTTCAAAAAATTATGGCTTGAAGCGTGGGAAGAAACACATGAACGTGAGTTAGTCGAAGCGATTTATGATAAATCTGTTAAACCAGTAGAGCAAGAAACTCAAGTCCAATTAGCTTTTTGCATTGATGTGCGTTCAGAGCCTTTTCGTCGTCATTTAGAGAGTGAAGGACCGTTTGAGACGATAGGTATTGCAGGGTTCTTTGGCCTTCCAATTAGAAAAGAAGTGTTAGATGAACAATTTACGCATAATTCATTACCTGTCATGGTACCACCAGCCTATGCCATTAAAGAGTATGCCGATCGCCATGATTTAAATACGTATAACCAACAACAACATTCGGTTACATCCATGTTTTATACATTCAAATTGATGAAACATAATGTCTTACCGAGTCTACTATTACCAGAATTAAGCGGATCATTTTTAAGCTTAAATACGATAGCGAGTACATTAATGCCGAAGAAGACAGGCCACTTTGTTCGTAATTTTACGAAGAATTGGTTGAAGAAACCTGAAGCTAAATTAACAATAGATCGTGAGCATGAAATTTATAGTGATTTACCAATAGGATTTACTGAAGAAGAACAAGTTGCTTTCACAAGACAGGCATTACAGTTGATGGATTTAACGACAAACTTTGCACCTTTAATTGTATTAGGTGGTCATGGAAGTGTGTCCAATAACAATCCTTATCATGCTTCGTTAGAATGTGGCGCTTGTGGAGGCGCGTCAAGTGGATTCAATGCTAAGCTATTGGCAATGATGTGTAATTTACCACATGTACGTAAAGCTTTAAAAAATGAGGGTATAGTGATTCCTGACTCAACCGTCTTTGTTGCTGCAGAGCATAAGACGTCTATCGATGAATTAGAATTTATTTATATGCCAGAATTAACTAAGGAAGCTCAAAATGCTTTGGATATGTTAAATGAAGCTATGCCACGTATAAGTTATAAAGCGAATTCGGAACGTCTCGCTAATCTTCCTGGCTTAGATCAAGATAATTTGAAAGACCCGGTTGCAGAAGCGCATCGTTTTGCGAATGACTGGAGTGAAATCCGTCCAGAATGGGGCTTAGCTCGTAATGCAGAATTTATTATTGGTCAGCGTAATATTACTGCAGGTACCAACTTAGAAGGACGAGCTTTCTTACATAATTATGATTGGAAGAAAGACACTGATGGGCAATTATTAAATACAATTATTTCGGGTCCAGCTTTAGTAGCACAGTGGATTAATCTACAATATTACGCGTCGACTGTTGCACCACATTTTTATGGAAGCGGAAATAAGACTACCCAATCAGTAACATCTGGTGTTGGCGTTATGCAAGGTAATTCAAGTGACTTATTGGCTGGGTTACCTTGGCAATCAGTTATGGCTGCAGATAACAAAATTTATCATTCGCCAATTCGATTGTTAGTTGTTATCCAAGCGCCAGATCAATATATTAAAGACTTACTTGAGAATAATATTAAATTCAAACAGAAAGTTGATAATCAATGGGTACGTTTGGCAAGTATTGATGAGAATGGTAGTTGGAAAGACTGGTAGAGAGTTCGGTTTTTTCGGGAAAAGTGATAAAATAAGGTTAATCAATTAATAGGAGATAAATGATTAATCATGGCTAAATCTAAAGGTGCTTATGAGGCAGAGATTAGTAAGGCGATTACACAATGGGAAAAGGATTTTCTCGGACGTGGCTCGCTTTCAGTAAAAACTGATATACTACGCGATATGATTATCGTCAACTTACAAGGCGTATTAACTCCTGCAGAATATCGAGTATGCAAGACACAAGAAGGCCTACTTAACATTAAACGTACGCGTTCGGAACTTGTGGAGTCAGGACAAGATGATTTGATGCAACTAATCTTAGATATTACTGGCGTCAGTGTGAGTAGTTTCCATAGTGATTTAAGTACGATTACAGGCGAACGAGTGATTGTATTTAAACTTGATACTAATTTGGAAAAGCAACTTTAAACTCAATGTCGTTAATGTTAATACAATTTTAAAGAGGCACCCTAAAAGTTAGATTATTATGCTGACTTTGTAGGGTGCTTTTACGTATAAGCGTTTTAATTAATGAATTATCCATTTATATTTAAACATTTCTAATTAAGAGATTATTTTATTGGATTAGTGTACAATTTACACAAAGAGAATCTAGGAGTTGAAAGTGATGCGCGTAAATGAGTTTAAGCAACCAATTGGAGAAGCATTAGATGATTTTGTGACGCCGTCTTTTCCTGATGCACAAACGCTAGAGGGCAGTTATGGAAGGCTAACAAAGCTGAGTATTGAACACATAAATGATTTATATGACGTTCTATGTGATGTTGAATCGAGACGCATTTGGACGTATCTTTATGAGGGCCCTTTTGATTCTAAGACCGAATTTGAACAATACATTAAACAACTTATTGATAGTAAAGATAAATATTTCTTTACGATTTTAGATAATGTGCAACAAAAACCTTTAGGTATTCTAGCATTAATGCGTATAAATCCAGAACAAGGGTCTATAGAAGTAGGCAATATTATCTACTCTAAAACGTTAAAGAAAACACGTGTGGCTACAGAAACTCAATATTTGTTAGCGAAATATGTGTTCGAAACGTTAGGCTACAGACGATATGAATGGAAATGTGATAACTTAAATGCACCTTCCAAACGTGCTGCGCAACGATTTGGATTTACATATGAAGGATTATTTAGACAATCTAATATTTGTAAAGGTCGTAATCGTGATACTGCTTGGTTCTCAATGTTGGATAGTGAGTGGCCAGATGTAAAAGCAAGATTTGAACACTGGCTTAAACCATCTAATTTTGATCAGGAGGGACAACAAATTAAACATTTAAATGACTTTTAATAAGTAAAATACATGTTTAATTATTTTTGAAAATAATGAAATTAGGGACTGGTGAGCGTATGAATAAACAAATAAGTGGAATTTCACCTAAGATGACGGTGCCTATGTTCATGATCGGGTTAATTATTTTTGTCGTTGTTTCAATAAATGTAATTCACGATACATTATTGGTTCAAAATATCGATATAGGTTCTTTACATTGGCTGACAGATTATTTTGGTAAGCCGGAACGTAAATACGGCGATGGTATTTGGCATAATTTCATGGCTTTTTGTGCTGAGATAGGAGAAGTAAAGTCAGTTATCTATATCACACTATTTTTAGCAATTGTTTTATTATTTAAACATTATAAATTATCAATTTGGATAATGTTAACTATAACGAGTGGTACGTTATTAAATTATTTAATTAAACAACTCATCGAGAGACAACGTCCATTTAATCATTTGATGCGAGACCAAGGATATTCATTTCCAAGTGGGCATTCTAATGCAAGTACGTTACTTGCTTTAATATTGTTAATTATTTTAATTCCTTTAATAAAATTCAAAGCAATAAGGATAATAGCCAGTATTATCACTATTATTATTTGGATAGGTGTGCTGTGTTGCCGACTATATTTTCATGCGCATTATATTACAGATGTAGTTGGAGGCGTTACACTAGGTATCATTTGGGTAGCATTGTTTTTAATGATATTACCATTGTTTTATCTTAATTTACGTAATAAGCCTAATAATAAATAGTTCAATATCTTTTTTACAAAGGGGAGATGGCAATGTCAAAAGATAAGGAACATACTTTAGTTCTTGGCGGAGGCGGAATTACAGGAATTGCTTGGGAATCTGGCGTGTTAGCTGGATTGATTGAAAGTGGTGTAGGTTTAGATTTAGCAGATAGAATCATAGGCACATCTGCAGGTTCGTTTGTAGGTGCAGTACTAGCTAACGGTTATGATATGCGTACATATTACTATGAGCTAAATGAACGAAGAGATGATAGTGATCATGCGAAGCTTTCTTCAGATATTTATCGGTTATGGCAGAATGCATTTATCGTAGGACGTGATGATGCGACTAAAGTAGGTCAAATGATGGGTGATATTGTATATACGCGACCTTCACGTGTTGATTTAACTAAACGTAAACAAGCCATTCGTCAACGTTTAGGTGATGTAGGGTGGCATGATAATTTAGAAATTACTGCTATGAATGCTAAGACAGGAGAAGTCGCTACATTTCATTCACATAGCAATGTAACACTTGAGGAAGCCGTGACAGCGAGCGGTGCAGTACCTGGCATTTGGCCACATATACGTTTGAACAATCGTGATTGGATTGATGGAGGTATGGTTTCTCCGACAAATGCTATGTTAGCTAAAGGTGCAGACAATATTATTATTTTAGCGCCGATAGCAGATGGTTTAGGTATGATGCCAGGTGCATTTGATGATGCGAAATTATTAAGCGAGCATAGTCATGTTTTAGTAATTAGTCCAGATAGTAAGAGTAGAGCTGAAATTGGAGATAACATTTATAATCCCAATAACATACTAAAAATTGGCAATGCTGGTTATGAGCAAGGAAAGTTACTTGCACAACGTATTCATCTGGAATTTTGCGAGTGGGTTGAATGATTTGAAGATTTTAAGGCTACGCGCAGTATTATAATATGCTAATTTTAGAATAAGGAGAGAGTAAGAATGAAAGTAAAATCACCACGCCCAATTAATTTAAAGGGGACACGTAAAGAAGCGGTCTTATTGCTTCATTCATTTACTGGAACGCTTCGTGATGTGAAACCCTTAGCACAAAAACTTAATCAAGAGGGTTATACCTGTTACGCACCTAATTATAAAGGAC
Organism: Staphylococcus sp. HMSC069D12; assembly: GCF_001810405.1. Classification (NCBI taxonomy): domain Bacteria; kingdom Bacillati; phylum Bacillota; class Bacilli; order Caryophanales; family Staphylococcaceae; genus Staphylococcus; species Staphylococcus sp. HMSC069D12. The sequence goes on along the minus strand of NZ_KV801110.1, from coordinate 4,697 downwards.
ATGGATTACCATTAGATCAGTTTACGCAATATACTGTTCACGATTGGTGGAATGATGTCTTAAATGGTTATCAATACTTGAAAGATGAAGGGTATGAAACCATTTATGCAACAGGGGTATCATTGGGCGGATTATTCACATTGAAATTAGCTGAAACAGTAGATGTAGCGAAAATTGCAGTTATGTCAGCACCAAGTGAAAAAGAAGAAGCTGGTATAGTATGGCGTATGGAACGCTATGGTCAGCGCATGAATGAGTTAATGAATTTAGATAGTGATGTTTCACAGGCACAGTTTAATCATATAGAGGACTATCGCCCAAGTGTTCGTGTATTCAAAGATTTCATTTCCAATATTACTGCGCATTTAGGCGATATCAAGACACCAGCGAGAATTCTTTATGGAGAAAAAGATGAACAATCTTATCAAGATAGTGCACATTATATTTATGAGCACATTAATAGTGAAGATAAAGATTTAACAAGTCATCCTTTATGCAAGCATCTCATGACGCATGGTGAAGGCAGTGATAAAGTAGAAACACAAATTGCAGAATTTTTCATGACTAATTGAGAGGAGCGAATGTGATGAAACGTACATTTTTACTAACTTATATAACAACATCTGGAAAAAATTATACTGAATTTAAAACTTTTCAAAATGGTCCTGATAAAGGTGCATGTATTCAACGTCTTATTGATGAATTTGATGAACTTGCTTATTTATTTTTAAAAGATGGCCAACAATCTCATTATATCAATGTTGATCATATTGAAAGTTTGAGTATTCAAGAAGTTACTGAGGGACAAAACGTAATGTACGATTTTAATGGTTAATTTAATTATTAGCGTGACTAATGTAAATAGAGGGAGCAGGACAGAAATAATATTTTCCAAAATTTATTTCGTTGTATCCCCAGCAAAGAGAATTTTTTTAAGAAATTCTCTTTGCTGGGGCCTCGCCTGCCAGGCAATATTGACTAGAAATAAAAAGCTTGTTACGAATGCATTTTTAATTCAGTCAACTACTGCCAATATGTAATTTTAGCCTGAACATTGATTTATGTCCTAGGCTCTTTTTTATGCTAAAAAATGCACAACGACTTGATCTATAAATTTAAATATTGTGCTCCTATTGATAATTTAGTTTAAGTAAGTATAAGACAATGAATATCATTATACCTAATACGAATCACTTCATTTCGTTTAGAAATTTAATGATTTTTCCTCGTTGATTAACAACTATTTTATGAACATTTTTGTCCTTATCAATTATTTTGACACCATTTGGGACAACGAATAAAGTATTAACTTTTGAAATTTCTTGAATATGTTGATAAGGTACGAAGACTGAATCAGCTTGAATGTTAAATGAGGGAGGAGTAAATCTAAATCCATCATCCATAAATACAATGTGGCCCCATACAGCTTCTATGCCTTTCCAATAATTAGCTTTAATTCTTTTATGAAGTAAACTCATTATATACCCTCTTAGGCAATCAATATTAGTTAAATTTTACTATAAAGATAAAAAATAAAAAATCTATGTATATTGCACTTATAAGAAAGACGTGTTAAAGTATTACTTAAGCGCATAAACGCTTTAACGCGTTAAAGGGAGTGGATGGATTGAGCAAAGAGTCACAATGGAAGACATCAACCGGATTTATTTTAGCCAGTGCGGGATCGGCAATAGGACTAGGAGCAATGTGGAAGTTTCCGTACATGGCAGGCATTTATGGTGGTGGGGCTTTTTTACTTTTATTCTTAATTTTTACTATATTTGTAGGGTTACCGCTATTAATTATGGAATTTACAGTAGGTAAGATGGGACGTACTTATACTACTCAAATATATAGTAAGTTAACTGGTAAGAAATGGCTAAATATTATTGGATGGAATGGTAATTTAGCAGTATTTATATTATTTGGATTTTATAGTGTTATTGGTGGATGGATCATTATATATATCGGTAATGTCATTTTACAAATGTTATCCATTGAGAAAACGACACTAACAAACATTAATTTTGAAGCAATTATTAGTAATCCGTGGCTAACGGTTCTTGGTCAGGGGATTTTTATCTTTTTAACAATGATTATCGTCATGTTAGGCGTTGAAAAAGGGTTAGAAAAAGCATCTAAAGTAATGATGCCACTATTATTTATCTTTTTAATTATCGTGGTAGTCAAATCTTTAACTTTAGACGGCGCGATAGACGGCGTGCGTTATATTCTACAGCCACGTCTAGAAGATATTTCAATGGAAGGGATTCTATTTGCGTTAGGTCAGTCATTCTTTACGTTATCATTGGGAACAACTGGGATGATTACTTATGCAAGTTATGCGCCAAAAGAAATGACAATAAAGTCATCAGCAATTTCAATAGTAATTATGAATATTTTAGTATCTGTATTAGCTGGTTTAGCCATATTCCCAGCTTTAAAAACGTTTGGATATGAACCTCAGGAGGGGCCAGGGCTATTATTTAAAGTTTTACCATTAGTATTTAGTCAAATGGGCTTTGGCGTTATGTTTTATTTCATATTCTTAATCCTATTCTTATTTGCTGCATTAACTTCGTCTATTTCGCTATTAGAATTAAACGTATCTAATTTCACTAAAAATGATAATTCTAAGCGTAAATCTGTAGCATTTATCGCAAGTATATTGGTATTAATTATTAGTATTCCAGCTACGCTATCATTTAGTAGTTTAAGTGCTGTTAAATTTGGTGCAGGAACTATTTTTGATAATATGGATTTCATAGTTTCAAATATTTTAATGCCTTTAGGCGCACTTGGGACAACATTAGTAGTAGGGCAATTATTAGATAAAGAAGCTTTAAAAGAAAGTTTCGGTCGCGACAAGTTTAAATTCTTTGCGCCATGGTATCTTTTAATTAAATTCGTCATGCCAGTCGTTATTATACTCGTGTTTATCGTTCAATTATTCTAAAGATCATACAATATAAAAAGGTTAGTCACACATATGTGGCTAACCTTTTTTACTACTTGAAACGAGCATTTATATAATCTCGTTCAATTTCTAATAACTCTAAATAATCTTCAGACATGATTTCTTTACCAATTTCAATATTTTTAGAAACAATAAAGTCAGCAAGTTTATGGTTTTCCTCATCAGAGTCAAAGAATGAAAGTGCTCTTTTTATTGTATCTTTTTCAGAAAAAAGGATTAACGTACGACCGTACACTAAATCTTCCTTACTTCTTTGATAAGAAGCCTCTAAAAAAGCAAATATTTTTGAGCCATCATTATATTCAAAAGCTGAGTCTATATCACCTTGAACTTTATCAGCAATATTAGACAATCTTGACTGTTCAGCTGGATCTTCTGGTCTATATTGATCTCGTACATACTCTTTCCACTTAATTAATTCTGAAGCAATATGTTCTTTTAATTCTGAATCATTATTATTTGTTTTAAATGCGTCAACTTGTTGTCTTAACTCGCTTAAATCCATTAAATCTTCACGGTTAAGTTGACTCGATTCAAACGCTTCATAGTGATCATTTTCATGTGTAGACATCAATCATTCCCCCCTTAAGATACTTTGATTCTTTATTCCTTTTAACACTACATCTAAAACATATCAGTTTTGATATTAAAAAGGGATAAGTTGGAAATGATATAAATGGGAAACAGTAGGATTACATGTTTTCAAAACGAACGTCTTGTTTGCGTAATTCTTTCATCACTTTCTCAGAAATTGCTGAATTGTTGATTGAAACATTTTTAAAAACACAATCTTTAATTTTAACATTATCTAGGTTACATAAATCTAATGCGACATTTTCAAACACGACTTTCTTTAAAACAACATCGTTGAAAGTGACGTTGCGTAAGCTACAGTCTTTGAAGGAAGTCTGTTCTATAGTTAGTGTGTTGAATTGACTATCATCGAATGTAGTTACACTGTAGTTTACTTTACTCATTAGAGTTTTAAAGAAATTAATGTTTACAAAAATACTACTGCTAAAGTCACAATTAATTAATTTAGTGTTAGACACGGTATGAACATTTTTAAATATGCCCTCAGAAAAGTCGCAGTTTTTAAAATAACTCTTATTAATTTCTAAATCGTCGTACATAGCGTTTCTAAAGGTACTATTGGTATATTTTTTGCTTTTATAGTGTTCATTAGTAAACACAGATAGAGATAAATCGGCTTTTGATGTCATTACGATTCTCCTTTAAGTATTATTAATACGTATAATCAATTATTGCGTTTGCATCGATATTATCGTAACACGAGTATTAAGTTGAACGATAGTTATTGAGTTCTTAGATACATGTATAATCAGGTTCTGTTGCAAAGTTGAATTTATAGTATAATTTTAATAAAATGGAGTCTTTTATATGACTATTTCAGATATAAACAATTTAACAAGGATGTTATCACTGTAGCGGTTGGCTACTATCTAAGATATGCATTGAGTTATCGTGATATATCTGAAATATTAAGGGAACGTGGTGTAAACGTTCATCATTCAACGGTCTACCGTTGGGTTCAAGAATATGCCCCAATTTTATATCAAATTTGGAAGAAAAAGCATAAAAAAGCTTATTACAAATGGCGTATTGATGAGACGTACATCAAAATAAAAGGAAAATGGAACTATTTATATCGTGCCATTGATGCAAAGGGACATACATTAGATATTTGGTTGCGTAAGCA
>NZ_KV801109.1:43094-43393 GCF_001810405.1 Staphylococcus sp. HMSC069D12 | reverse complement strand
TTTCAACGGAATAACTCTCATAGTAAATACTTTCAGATACAATATCACTACATAAACTAGGTGTAGTTCGGTTATACATATCTTCTATATCACTTTCTATGAGTGCTATTCTTGATTGAATGTAGTAAGTATTAAATCTAGTGAACAATTCGTAATCGCTAACTTTCTCTTGAATAATTTCAATCGCTGCACTCACTACATCACCTTAAATCTTAGTTTTCTTTAATGCCTCATATCGCTTCAAACTACCTTCGATATGACGCTCGATACTTCTTAAGGCTAATTCTTTCTGTTCCTCA
>NZ_KV801109.1:42711-42994 GCF_001810405.1 Staphylococcus sp. HMSC069D12 | reverse complement strand
TCAATCGCTGCACTCACTACATCACCTTAAATCTCAGTTTTCTTTAGTGCCTCATATCGCTTTAAACTACCTTCGATATGACGCTTGATACTTCTTAAGGCTAATTCTTTCTGTTCCTCAGATTTAACTATGAAATAACCTCTTGCATCTTTTTTATAGCTATATCCGATTGGATAACCATAATCAACTACTAAACTATTAATCGTATTTCTTATCCATCTGTCGTTGTTTCGGTTAAATTCCATATTCAATTGATTAAATATATTTTGCTTAGTAATAATCT
>NZ_KV801109.1:38277-42611 GCF_001810405.1 Staphylococcus sp. HMSC069D12 | reverse complement strand
AATTGTTATTGTCATTGTTTTATCCTCATTTCATCTTTAATGAGGAGGTAATATTTAGGCAATAAGTAAACAACAAATATTTAATCCAGACTTTTATTAAATATATAGAAGTCATTACTTCTATAACACTATTATACTAAATTTACACCTAAATAACAAACAAATGTTCTTATTTTAGTAACGTTTACATAACTTCTTAACATTCCATTTAACACTATAACTAAAGCGTTTATACTACTTTTCATGCAATTTCACACACTTTCCTTTACAGAACTAATGTTCGTTTTTTTCACCTGAGATAAACCTAAAACCATTAACAAATCTTAACAATTACGATTTACATAAAAAAGCCATGCACCTATTAAAGTGCATGACCTATAATTTTATATATTAAATTGTTTGTTCGATATCTATATTTCCAACAATCTGATCTAATGCCCACTCTAATATTCCAATGATATGGCCTTTTCTATCAGTAGTATGATAATGTTCGCCATTTTCATCAGTCACGCTATAATGATATACGCTTTCTGTTTCTTTCATTACACTATCTAATGTTTCGTTCACTTCATTCAATAAGATAAATTCATTAGTATCAAATTCTAACATTTCAACAATTTCCCACGTTTTACGCTCAAAGAATATGAGTGCGAACTCTAAAAATGTTGTCTTATTCACTTGTTGCTGCGTAAGTATATTAAAATCTCTTACGCAATTATCTGTTTCATAAATTACACTTTCCATAAAACGAGCAATCTTAGTTAATTCTTTTAATTGTTTATTATTCATACTATACACGTTCCTTTCTTCTAATCATCAAGTTTTCGTTATCTTTTCCAATCTTACCGATACTTTCAAATTTATATCTTTCAAAATACTTAGTATTATCATCGCTCTCAGTCCATAAGCAAGACTCAAGATTAAGCTTTGTAGAAATTGCCAACACATCTTTTAGCAACATCTTGCCATGTCCTTTTTTAAGCGAATTCAAATTATCTATTTCAATGATCCAATCACTATTAAAATGTTGACTAAGTAACGTATTAGGCTTTCTAATATTAAATTTTATGAGTGCTTTGAAATCTTTAGTTATCAATGATATATCCCCACCAAAACAATAGAGATAATATTTTTTGTTTAATAAAATAACTTCTTGAATAAAGATTTTGTGAGCTTTAGTAGAATTAGTTAAAAGACTTATGATTAAACCTTTAGCCATATTATCTTGTTCTTTTTTCACATGCTGCTGAAATTTATTATTATTTATAAACAACTTAAACTGTTGGTGTCCTATTTCTGTAATTGTTGGCATACTTGACCTCCATATTAAATAATTGGGAACTATTACCCGTTAAGTCCCCATATCTATTTTTTATTGGGAACTGTTCAAACCCTTGATGTATATAGCTTTAATATACTTAGTTCCCGTTGTCCCCGTTAATTATTTTTTTATTGTTCTGTATTTTATAATCAATTACTCTAGTTATTTTTTTAATCATATATACTGTTTATATATAAGTGGGAACTCTGGGAACTATTAGACTTAAAGACTGATAATATAGTATTTATTGAGTTCCCATTTGTAACTTTTGAATGGGTACTCAACGGGAACCATTGGGAACTTATTAATAATCTGAATAAGGGTAGTTTAAACTTGAAAAGTCGAACCCTAGTTCTTTAACTATTTCATTTTTAATAGCAAAGCCTCTATGTTTAATATTTGAGTGACTAATTTTCATTTGTAGACGGTCTTTTTCATTTTTGACTAAATACCCTTTTTTATCCCATTGTTTTGTTATGGTATACATTTCATGACCTAATATATCTTTTACTGTATCGCCCAAAATACATAGGTAACCATGTTTATATACTGCTTTAATCTCGCCATTCCTTACTGGACTATATCCATCACCAGTTATGTTATTTCGGTGAGCGTCTAAATATTGCAGCATATCCTCAAGTGCTTGCTTAGGTTTATCTATTGTTTTGTTATTCTTTAACATATTTTCATATGCTTGGTTAATAATTTTATAGTAATCATGTTCAAAACCATCTATATCATTAAGAATTTCACCAGTAAGCTGTAATAAAGCGAAACACTTTCCAATACGTTGCATTACTTCATTCATACCTTTGTCATTAAAATATCTTAAATAACTTTCAAAACTGTTTTTATGCTCATCTTTTTTTGATTGAAATTGTTTAATAAATTCAATTCCTAGAGTTCCATAATTCTCTCTAAATTCACGATCTAATGAAATAAAATCAAATTTATCTGGATAAGGTTGTTCTTCTAAAGTAATAACACGAGCCGATACTCCAGCCTTATCATCTTCCATATTTGTAATTGAGGCTTCTTAGAAAGTAAGATATTTTTCCATTCTTTCTTTTCATCAACAGTTAAATTCTTATTACTTCGACTTTTACTTTCGCCACTTGAATAGTTATAGACTGCACGAGATACAAAAGCAGGTGAGGTATTACGTGTATCATCTTTAAATATCGGAAAAGAGTTCAAAAATGCAGCCATAGCCTCAATACTATTTCTAGTAGAACTCCATGTAGTTGTAAGGTCAGTCGTTCCCCATACACTAGCCACTAAATTTAAGGTGAACGTTTTACCAGTTGAAGTACTTCCAGCCAATTCAACAATGAACGGCTTAATATCAAACTCATAAAGTAAAACTGAACCAAGTGAGGCGTATAACATCACCATAACCATTGGCAAATCTTTAATTTTTACAAACACTTTTTTTGAATAATCTTCAATTGTGCCTTTAGATTTAAAAGAATTGACTAACTTTTGAAAGCCTTTATCATTATTGAAAAACTTTATATTTTTGTGTTCCATTTCGTCTTTATATGGATAAATGAAGTAATCATTTACATGTCCTAATCGTGTTGCCACCTTTATATTGATAGGTGGACTGTATCTCTTGGACTGATTAATATAATCAACTAATTTTGATGAAGTATTTGAAGTTACATCAAGTTTTCTATTTGCCAGTTTGAGGAGTTGTCTATTATCAGTGATTTCTTCGGCAGTAACACTTAAATTTACTGGTGTTCGATTGTCTATAAAGTGCATATTATAGCTTACTTTGCCATCTTCAATATTTTCATATCTAGTGTTGATCTCTGGAATAGTAGTAGTAATAAACCTTTCTTTATCTGGTTCACCATCTTTTTTACTTGGGATAATTTGATAAAGTGCTGCACCGTATTGATTTGTTTTTACTTTATAACCATCTGGAATAAAATCGGGAGTATATGTTTTCTTATTTATACTCTTATTAATTTCATTCATAATTTCATCATTAGTAAAGTTCATAGAAAACCCCTCTCTAGTTGTTATAGTGTTTTTTCATAATAGAATAAAAAGTAGCATTAATTTCACGTTCATTCATTGGTGGTGTGCATGATTGTCCCCACATCTGAGCAAAGGCATAAATAATATGTTCATTTACTCTTCGCTGAAATAAATGTCCTAAAATGCTTGCTAATGACGAATTACGCCCACCTTCACTAACGCCAAACGCTTTTTCTTTCCAGTGACTTGAATCTCGTTTTTCAAATCTAGGCTTTGATGACGTTTGAATTGTGATATCAAATAATTTAGCCCACTCTTTAAGCGTTGATTTATCTATAATTGCAGCGTCGTTAAATTGAAATTCAAAAGGACTTTCATTACTTTTTCTGACTGGTAACGCCATAGCCCTAGATGGTTGATAACTGCCCTCATCAATTTTGCACGCAATTTTTTGTGCTAATGTTCTTACATATGCACGATATTCATTCGCATTTATACGCTCACTCAATGGCACGTACAAGCGTATTCTAGGACTTTCATTTGTGTGTCTGAATGTTGTATGCCAAAACCATCCAAAGCCCTCTAATTCACTTTTAATTGACTTGTTTAGCATGTTTAAATCTTCCTCATCATCATAATCAAGTACAAGTACATCTCTATAAAGGACATTGTCATCATTTCTGTATTTTTGGTATTCGTTGCCTTTATCATCTACGCCATCAGCTATATTTCCATATACTGCTGTTCCCCTAGCATATTTATTTATATTATTTTGTGGAATGGATAAACGACTAATTAATTCACTCCACTTAGGCTGAGAGAAGCTTTTGAATGAAGTTGATTTTTCGTTTCCATACCAAACCACACTCACTTGCGCATCATTTTCTAATTGAATTACGCTCAATTTTATACCTCCATGTATTAAAACAAGAGCAAAGATGTTATAATACAAATGGAGTATTTTCTTATTGCTCTTGTGTTTTATTAATTTTGTATATTATGCGTTATCTGATTTAGTCGCCAA